>NZ_JAUMIO010000003.1:0-287741 GCF_032905925.1 Pectobacterium sp. HCp5_1 | reverse complement strand
AAGAGTCGTAACGGGATACCAGATCAAGAGCCTGTCCAATGTGCATAAAAAAATCCGGAAACGGGTGAGCATTTCCGGATTTTTACACAGCCACTGGATCGGTCAACCGATCCTTAACTGATCGGCATTAGCCATACATCAGCCGGTTTTTTCGTTTACGCCGCGATCCCTATGCTTTCCGCAGTTGGTTCAATATCCCTCAAAACGCCGACAGCATATCAATATGCGGAATGCCGTCTTCGTCATATTCCTCACCGGTCGCCACAAAGCCGAACGCGCCGTAGAACGTTTGCAAATGAGCCTGCGCAGACAGGAAAAGATGCTTTTGCGGCCAGTGGCGTGCGCAGGCAATCAGCGTGTGTTCCATCAACTGGTGCCCCAGATGTTGCCCGCGAGCATGCGGCGCGACAATCACGCGCCCAATCGTCACCACATCGTTGTTCGGATGGGGAGCAAGCAACCGAGCGCATGCGGCCAGCTTGCCGTCACGGTACGCCGTAATATGGCGATTGCCGTCCACCAGATCGCGGCCATCAATATCCAAATAGGGACAGGTTTGCTCGACCACGAATACCTGATTGCGCAGCGCCAATATGTCATGCAGTGAATACACGTTAAGGTCTGCCACATCCCAGTCATGCCATATCAGACTCATTGCTACCCTTCCTATTTCGTTTATTCCGCACCGGTGGAACGATCGCGGCGCTTAGCCAGAATCAACCATGCCCACAGCAGCGCTATCGCCAGCGCAAACAAGACGCCAAAGCCAATCCCGATGGTGATAACCGACACGCCCAGTTTCACCACCAGAGAATAAAGCCCCAGCATTAACAGCATAGCGCCGTTCTCACCCAAATTCTGTACGGCGATCGCATTACCCGCACCGACGCTAGCCTTCCCACGTTCCTGCAACAACGCATTCAGCGGGACGATGAAGAACCCACCGAGTGCCCCCAGCAGAATCAGCAAGGAATAGGCGCTCATGAGGTTGTGCTGAAGTGTAAAAATCACCACCACTACGCCGATCAGGGACCCGGCAGGCAGGCAGCGCCGCACGCTATCGAGTGTTACCAGCTTCGCAGCCGCACCGGCTCCCACCACGATGCCAACAGCGACCATCGCGTTAAGCAGCGTCGGTGTGGCATTGTCGGTAATCCCAAGCGCATGCGGCACCCACAGCACTAGCAGAAAGCGCAGCGTCACGCCTGCGCCCCAGAACATACTGGTGCCGATCAGCGAGAGTCGGGCATCGCCATCGCGCCACAGTACCCGACAGGCGGAAAAGAAGCTGCTCGCCATCTGCACCGGATGCCACGGCTGCCCCGGTCGCGCCGCGTTGAGACGAGGAATCAGCATGTTCGCACCCAGCGCTATGCCGTAAGCCACCGCACACACCGACAGCGCCCCGTAAATATTCCAGTCCGCCAGCACGCCGCCTGCAACTGAACCGGTCAGGATCGCCGCAATCGTCGAGGCTTCCATAAGACCATTCGCTTTGACCAACTGATCGCCGCGCGTGATCTCACCCAGAATGCCGTATTTCGCTGGGGAATAAGCCGCAGCGCCAATGCCCACCAGCATGTATCCCAGAAACGGATTGCCGCCCACGCAAATCAGCAGCGCGCCCGCCAGCTTCAGGGTATTGGCGAACATCATCACCTGCCCTTTGGAGAAGCTGTCCGCAATTTGCCCGACAAACGGTGCCAGAATGATGTACGCGGCGACAAACCCCATCTGCAAAAACGGCTGGCTCCAGTCGGGATACACCAGCTGTTTGATCAGCGCTAACGTGGCAAACAGCAGCGCGTTATCACCAAACGCGGAGAAGAACTGCGCGATAATCACCGCGCTCATACTGCGCGACAGCAAAGGCGTCGCGGGTTCAGTCTGTTGACTCATGCATTCGGCTCCGACGCGTTAGTTGCTGGTTCTTCGGCCATCTGGCGCAGCGTGACAAAGTCAGGCTTGCCGCTGCCGAGTAGCGGTAAGGCTTTCACATAGCGAATATCGCGCGGCACCGCCAGTTCCGGTACGCCGCTGCTGCGTGCCTGTGCAAGCAACGCGTCACGGGTTATCTGGTTGTCCGTCGTAAACAGCACCAGCGCTTCGCCTTTGCTGCTGTCACTTTTCGCACTGGCCGCATGCTGCGCTTCCGGCGATATCGTCACCGCCAGCTGTTCTACGCTTTCCAGCGACACCATCTCCCCTGCCAGCTTGGCAAAGCGCTTCACGCGGCCGATGATGGTGCAGAAGCCTCTTTCATCCAGTTCGACAATATCGCCCGTGTCATACCAGCCCTGTTGCAATTCGCCCTGCGCGTTTTCTGCCGCAGGCGCTTCAAGCACACCGGGGTTTTCCACTCGCAGATAGCCTTTCATGATATTCGGTCCGCGTAGTTGCAGGCGGCCACCGCGCGTGATGCCCGGCACCGTAATCAAACGCGATTCGATTTCCGGCAACAGCCTGCCGACGGAATGGATTTTTGTCGCCATCGGGACGTTGATCGCCACCACCGGCGCGCACTCGGTCACGCCGTAGCCTTCCAGAATGCGGATACCAAATTTATCCTGCCAAACCTGACGCGTGGTTTCAGACAGCTTTTCCGCTCCGGCAACCACATAGCGCAGACGAGCGAAATCATACGGATGGGCGAAGCGCGCGTAGTTGCCTAAGAACGTTGACGTCCCAAACAGCACGGTACAGTTCTGGTCATAAACCAGCTCCGGCACGATGCGATAGTGCAACGGGCTGGGGTAGAGGAACACGCGAGCGCCCGTCATCAGCGGCGTTAACAGCCCCACCGTCAGGCCAAACGCATGGAACAGCGGCAGCGCAGACATAAAGCGGTCACGCGCCGTGAAATCCGCCACCGTACGAATCTGCTCAACGTTCGCCAGCAGGCTGTCATGGGAATGCACGACGCCTTTCGGATTCCCCTCAGAGCCGGAGGTAAACAGCACGATAGCCGCATCGTCAGGCTTCTGCGGCAGCATCGCGCGAGCAGGAAACAGCAGATGAAACAGGATCCACAGCTTATCGGTCAGCGTCACGGTGTCTTTCAAATCTTCCAGATAGACCCAGTTGGCCTCGCTAACCTGCTTCGGTAGATCCGTTAGCTTGCCCTTTTCCAGAAACTGGCGAGACGTGACGATGGTTTTGATCCCCGCCGCTTTCATCGCGCTTTGTAGCCCTTTCGCGCCAGCGGTGTAGTTCAGCATGGCAGGAACTCGGTTACGCAGCGATGCGCCCAGGATGGATGCCGCGGTAATGGTCGCGTTGGGCAACAGCATGCCGACATGTTCATCGACGCGGGTGAAGCGCTGCAAAATACGCGACACGCCCAGCGATTTTTTCAATAAGCCCTGATAGCTGTCTTCATTGAATGAGATATCCGCAATGCTGGGGGAGGAGCGCCCGTAACGGGTTCTCGCGGCCAGAAAGGCCTGATACAGCGTGTGCTGCGGGCGCGTATCCATCCGCGCTTTCATCATAATCTGGTGTAAATGCTCACCGGCCAGCGCGCGGCGTTCTCTGGCACTGCTGGCTTCCGGCATCGGCAACGTGGTCGGCGGCAAATAGGTGATCGTAATCTGCGGGAGGCAGCGGCGTTTAAAGACGCCCGCCAGCCGACCAAATGGCGTGAACTCTGCGCCATCAATGCGCACGGGGATAATCGTTGCCCCCGATTTCGCCGCGACAAACGCCGCGCCGCTGTAAATCTTCATCAGCGATCCGGTTACGCTGATGCGCCCTTCTGGGAAAACCACGACGGGCTGGCCGCGTTCGATCACCTTGATCAGCCCTTTGATCGCCAGAGGCTTCGTGGGATCTAACGGCACAAAGTCGATATACGGCTTCAGCCAGCGCATAAACCAGCGGTCGGAAATGGAGGAGTACACGGCAAAGACGGGTTTTATCGGTAAGAATAACGCCAGCAAAACGCCATCAAGGAACGAGACGTGATTGGGGGTAATGAGCAATTTGGATTGCTGAAACTGGCTGCTGTCGCCCTCGATCCGGATGCGGTACAGACGCTGGAACACCCAACGTAACAGGGTATGAATCATGCCTTCTCCCAATAGACAGATAAACGGGCAGCTTGCTGAAACGCAAAAACCACCAGGCGATACGTCAAAATACTACATACATATCATACTTCAAGTGATGGGTACGCGGCTGAACGTGAAGATTGCCAACGGCACAGCATTCACATCGCATGAAAATGGCTGGAAATAACGAAAGCAGGAAATTCAGGCAAAAAAAAACCTACGCATCCGCGTAGGTTGGTGTAATCAAATGGTTTCAATGTACAGAGCACATTGATATATCACCAATCAATACCTCTGGGACTTGTAACTCTAAAGATCGCCGCATCGCTTCACCAGCGATGAATCGAAAGAGTTATTCTATAAGTGCAACCAACTGTAAGATTCTGGTGAATCATGTAAGGCCGCCGCCTTTTAGCGCGTTTTTCTAGCGTGATAGCGATTGGTGATACAGGCGCACGGCTTTATCTGGGTAGTCCAGCCCGTCGCCAATGTAACGCCAGCCGTGTTTTTCGTAATAACCGCTAAACGTGGCGAACAAATAGAGATCGTCAAAGCCTCGACGACGACAGAAATCCAGTACGTGCTGTTGCAGCGCCAGACCTAACCCTTTGTCACGCTGGCTTTCTTCCACGTACAGCGATGCCAGCCAGGGTGTCAGATCCTGTCGGCTGATTAAATCGCAGCGCCATAATCCCACCGTCCCGACTAAGCGCTCGCCTTCCAGCGCGATAAACGTCAGCGGCAGCGCCGCCGGGTTCAGGCTATTGCGCACTACGCTGGCAAAGAATTCACGGCTGTTCTGGCTGCCGAACGCCTGCCAAATCCAGTCAATCACCTGCTCTTGATGCTGAGGGTGATCCGCCAGATAAACAATTTTCACGCTAGATATGTCCGTCATGATTACACCAGTTTCCCCTGGAAGATCGGCACAGAATCAAACAAATAGCCGTCAAACTCCGGTGCATCGGCGTCAGAGATTTCCATCAACGTATTTTTGACGTTTTCGAGGTGCTGCCACATCGCCTGATAAGACCCAGACACGTCGCGACGCCGCAGTGCCGCCAAAATAGCCTGATGATCCGCCAGCCATTTCAGGCGATAGCCCTGCGTCCCAACGTGCGTATAAAGCTGCTGCCAAAGCGCGTTATCGTCACGGCACGCCCAGATATTGCTGACCGTTTCCAGCAGCATCTGGTTTTGCGTCGCGCCGGCAATTTGTAGATGGAACAGGCGATCGAAATCGCCACGGTAATCTTTTCCGGCAATCGCGGCCTGCTCTTGTTCCAGCGTCTTACGCAGATTTTCGATATCCGCCCGCGTTGCCATGCGCGCCGCAAACGCCGCGATGTTGCTTTCCAGCAGTTGGCGAGCCTGTAGCATTTCAAAGGCGCCGATATGGTTTTTGCCACCGTCTGTCGCATCGTCTTCATCGGGAATACGCAAGACATAAACCCCAGAGCCCTGACGAATATCGACCGTGCCTTCCAGTTCAAGCATCAGTAGCGCTTCGCGCACTATCGTCCGGCTAACGCCATAGGTTTCCGCAATATTTCGTTCAGGAGGAAGGCGCGATCCGACGGGGTAATCCCCTGACTGAATCTTCTGACGCAAATCACAGCCGATTTCCTGATATTGCTTCTTCTCTTGCAGAACCACATCCTTTGCCACGCTTTCACCCTACATGCACTGTCGCCCTAGGTGCGGACGTCAGGCCCGCACCGAATATACCCAGCCACGTACTGACGTCGCAGCGGGGCATTAGTCTACCAAACTCAGCGCCTGATCCAGTACTTTTGCGCCATTTAATGTGCCGTAGGCGACGGGGTCGATCACCGCGATAGGAATCTGGTAGCTGTCCGTCAGCTTTTTATTCTCGTTAAGTTTGAAGCGCACCTGCGGCCCCAGCAGAACCGCAATAATGTCGCCACCAAACTCCTGCAACTCATCCCGCAAGTTTTGTTCAGGGATCGCGTAGATCTTCAGTTCCATTCCCCGTGTTTCCGCTTCTTTCTCCATCTTGGTGACCACCAGTGAGGTCGACATTCCTGCCGAGCAGGCCAGTACGATTCTTTTCATATTCCGTTCCTCATTTTGGTTATCTGCACCTATTTCTCTTCATCATCCAGCGTCAATTCAAGTCGACGCGTGTCGTGTAGCTGACGAAACCAGGCGGCGGATTTTTTCGGCCGCCGTTGCCGATCCTGCTCCAGATCGATTTCGATCAATCCGTAGCGATTTTTAAACGCGTTCATCGGCGAGACATTGTCGGTAAAGGCCCACAGCATGTAGCCGCGGCAGTTTGCCCCCTCCTCCTTCGCCTTCAGCGTCCAGTAGAGATGTTCGGCAATAAATGCGATACGGTAATCGTCCTGAATCACGCCCGCGTCGTCTTTAAAGCGCGCCTCGTTCTCAATACCGATGCCGTTTTCCGCCACAAACCACGGCGCATTGCCGTAGTCGCGCTCTATTCGTTTTGCCATGTCGTAAATGATTTTGGGATTGATCTCCCAGCCGCGCGAGGTGTTCATGCGACGCCCCGGTAGCTCAAAATGCTCGTAATAATAGGCCGGATGGAACGGTGTCTCTTTGTTCCACTCGCGGCTGGGCGCTTTGACCCGATGCGGGTAATACAGGTTGATCCCTACCTCATCGACCGTATTGTCCCGAATGATCGCCAGCTCTTCTTCCGTGTAATCCCACTTCACCCGATGCTGCGCCAGCAGCGCCACCAGCTCCGCCGGATATTCGCCTTTTAACGCTGGATCGAGAAAAACCCGGTTATAGAACAGATCGTAAAGGTGCGCCGCTTTCACATCGTGCGCCGCACGGGATCGCGGATACGTGACTTCGGGATTGAGGATCACACCGATCGAGCCGCCATCCCGGTGATAGCCCTGCTGCCGAAACCGCTGCACCACTTTTGCCGTTGCCAGATTCTTATGGTGATTCCACTGCATCCAAGTGTGCGTGTTCTGCTCATAAGGGTAGCGTAGCGCGTCCAGATAAACGCGCGTCTGCACCACAATTGGCTCATTGAAGGTAAACCAGCGCTTCACTTTCCCGGCATAGCGGGCGAAAACCGCATCGGCGTACAGCACAAACCACTCCACCACCTGCTTGGATGACCAACCCTGATACTTCTCCAGCAGGCAGGCGGGCAGCTCGTAATGTTCAAGGCAGATCATCGGTTCGATCCCCTGCCGGTGCATTTCATCCAGCAGGTTATCGATATAGGCCGCGTACTCTTCATCGACGATGCCTTTCTCATAGTCCAGCATAAAGCGTGACCAGTTGATCGACGTACGATAGTGCGTCAGCCCTGCCAGCTTCATCAGCGCCACGTCTTCCCGATAGCGATTAAAGAAGTCCGTCGCTTTCGCCGGGCCGTAGCCGTTATGCCAAACCTGACGATCCTGCTTGTACCAGAGATCCAGATAGGAATCCTGCCCGGCTTTCTTGCCGCTCCAGCCTTCCGTTTGCCATGCCGATGCCGCCGCGCCCAGAATAAAATCCGGTGGAATAGTCAGTGCAACCTTACTCATGCATTACCTCTCTTCTCGTCCGTTTCAGGCTTTTTCCGCTGCGGCCTGCTTTTCTGCTTCCAACTGCGCCAGCTCGGCACGACGGGATGCCACTTTGACAAACGGCAGATAGATCAGCATCGCAACGATGATGCATACGATCTGTGTCGCGACGGCCCCCATCGATCCCGCCGTCGACAGCCAGGCGTTAATGATCGGCGGCGTTGTCCACGGCACCATCACCACGGCTTTGCCCGCAAACCCCATACTGGTGGCGAAATAACCAATCGTGCCCGTCACTAACGGTGTGATAATGAAGGGAATAGCCAGAATCGGGTTGAGCATAATCGGCATGCCAAAAATCACCGGCTCATTAATATTGAACACGCTGGGGCCGAAGGAGATTTTGGCGATCTCTTTCATCTCTTTGCGCTTGGAAGCAATCATCACCGCCAACAGCAGGCCAATCGTCAGGCCGGAACCGCCGATGCTCATGTACACATCCCAGAACGGCATGGTGATAATGTTCGGTATCTCATGCCCCTGCTCGAACGCGGTCATGTTGACGGCAATCGCCCCCAGCAATAGCGGTTCACGAATCGGCTTAATCATCTGGTTGCCATGAATCCCGATCACCCAGAACAGCTGAGCGACAAACATCAGAACCAGTAAACCAGGCAGGCTTTGCACCACGGATTCCAGCGGCTGCTGTACGACTTTATAAACGGCGTCATACAGATACATGCCCGTCACGCGGTGAAACACAAACCCAAAGGTGGCGATAGCAACCACCGTGATAATGGAAGGAAACAGCGCAGAAAAAGAGGCCGCGACGTTAGGCGGCACGCTGTCTGGCATTTTAATCTGCAGCCGATCGACATTTTGCAGCTTGGTGTACATCTCGACAGACAGGATGGCGATGAACATCCCCAGAAACAGGCTTTTGGTATCGGAGAACTGTTTCGCCAGCACGTCTTTCACCACCATCATCTGCCCGTTGACGGCCATTTCGATCGTGGTTGGCGTGACGGCAATAAAGCAGATCACCGCCAGCAGGCCGGGAAATAGCCCGCGTGAACCGTTAATCTTCCCAAGCTCGATCCCAATCAGGAAGACGGCACCGATAGTCAGAAAGCTGAGCGTGGCGTAGTTAATGCCACTCATAATCGGTTTAAGTTCAGCCAGAAACGAGAACATGGAAAAACTGGCCAGACCATTTTTCGGATCCATCACCATGTTGGAAATCAGAACGGAAAACGCCCCGACGATAATGACGGGCATCAGCGTAATAAAGGATGCCTTAATCGCCATAATGTAACGCAGACTGTTAAATTTATTGGCAAAGGAGCCCAATGAATCAATCAGTTGGTCCTTAAATGACATAACACCACCTCTTTCATCATCATATTGTTATATCGCGTGTGACACGCGGGATGGCCGTTACGCGCAGGGTAAATGCAGGTACCGCGCTTTCGCGTTTGGCATACCAAAAATCAACCATAATGAATTATTTTTCTGTGACATGACTCTCACAAGGCAATATTGGAATTCCAATATGATGAAAATGTGATTTTTGGCATACCATAAATTCTCAACCAATATGGGCTGCTTTCCTGACCGTAATAAGGAAACCGACGATGAAAGACACAGAAAACGTTCCTGCATTCGATATGGAACAAACCGTGATGGAACTGCTGATTAATGCGGGTGAAGCGCGCTCAAACGCCATGATGGCTATTCAGGCCGCGCGCCAACGGGAGTGGCAACAGGCTGACGACCTACTCTCGGCGTCACAAGAAGCGGCGCGTGCGGCTCACCGCGTTCAAACACGGCTGATCGGTCTGGACGAAGGGGAAGGCAAGGTGCCCGTCAACCTGATCATGGTACATGCACAGGATCATCTGATGACCGCCATGCTATGCCGGGATTTAGCGGAAGAGATTGTCTTGTTACGCCGTGAAATGGCTGCATCACAAAATTGACAAAAATCTGGTTGAGAAACGAACATCAGGCGTTAAATCCAACAATATGCCTGTGGTAATATGTCGCATGATGTTCGTAACAGGGATGAATCGGCGTTTTTAGCCCGTCATCATACTCAATTAAGGTGCAGCGATGAAAACCATGCTTGAGGTGGCAAGACGTGCAGGAGTGTCTAAAGCGACCGTCTCCAGAGTGCTAAACGGCACGGGTCAGGTCAAACAGGCAACACGCGATGCCGTATTTCAGGCAATGGAGGAGCTAGGCTACCGTCCTAACTTTCTGGCGCGTTCGCTGGCTCGCCGTACCTCAAACAGCATTGGTCTTGTTATTTCCAATTTTAACGGCCCCTATTTTGGTCGCCTACTGCGCCGTGCTACGGATATCGCAGAGAGCAACGGTAAACACCTGATCGTCACCGACGGGCACGATACGCCGGAAGATGAGCAGCGCGCGGTGCAACTACTGTCAGACAGGCAGTGTGACGCCATTATTCTCTATACCCGCTATATGTCCGAATCGGACCTCATGACGCTGCTCGACACGCTGACCATTCCGATGATCGTGATGAATCGCGATCTGCCGCAGGCGCGAGAGCGCTGCATTTTCTTCCGCCAGCAGCAGGCCGCGTTTGACGTGGTGAATTATCTGATCGAACAGGGCCACCGCGAGATCGCCTTTATCACCGCCCCCATGCAAACACCGACGGCGCAGGCACGGCTCGCAGGCTATCAGCAGGCATTAACCGCTCACCAGATCGCACTTGAACCGCGTCGGGTGGCATATGGCACCAGTATGGTCGCCAGCGGCTATCAGGCTGCACGCCAGTTGCTGAATAGCGGCATCAGTTTTAGCGCGCTGTTTGTCAGCAACGATCACATGGCGATTGGCGCGATGAAAGCACTGTACGAGGCAGGGAAAAAATTACCGCAGGATGTCTCCGTCTTCGGCTTTGACGACGAGCCCTGCGCCACTTACCTGCACCCTTCGCTTTCCACCGTCTACATGCCGATTGAAGAGATGGCCGCTACCGCGATTACGCAAGTGCTGGATCTGATCGCGGGTAAGGACGTCAACCCGCTACAGCCCTTCACCGGCGAACTAAAAATCCGCGAGTCGGTACAGAAAGGGCCGTATTACACAGCGTAAAACTCACAGTAAAACCGCTCCCCGGGCAGTTGCCTGCACGGGGCTCTCTTCTTTAGCCATGCTCAATCAACATCACCGCACTCGTATTCGCTTCCAGCGCATCAAACAGATGCGGGACATCAGCGGAGTAGCTAATGTAATCCCCTGCGCTCAGTTCAACGGGCTGTGTGGCAGGCCCAATTCTGGCGCGACCGCTGCTCAGGATCACGTGTTCAATCGTCCCCGGCCTATGCGGTTGAGAGACTCTGGCTTCCCCCGGCTGCACTTTCAGCCGATAAATATCACGCTGCGCGCCTGCCGGGCACGCGGCCAGCAGTGTCGCAGCATAATTCGCCTGCTCGGAGTAGGTTGCTGCGCCTTCGTTAGCCCGAATCACCTGCACATGCTGGCGAGGCTGTCCAATCAGTTGGCTAACCTGTACATCAAGCGCCATCGCCAGTGCCCAGAGCGTTTCCAGACTCGGGTTGCCGATCCCGGTTTCCAGCTGTGAAAGCGTTGATTTTGCCAACCCTGCGCGCTTTGCCAGTTCAGTCACTGAGAGATTTAACCGCTCTCGTTCACGCCGAATAGAAACGGCCAGCCGTGCGATGGGCGTAATCTCCTGCGCTCCCTTTTCCTGATTATCGATCGTCATATCGTTCACCATAACGTCCATTTGTTCGACTTGACGAACAAATGGTTTGTGTTCATTATTTTGTCCTGTTGTTCATTATAAAAAATTTTGTTCGCTATAGCAGCAATCTCGACACACTAACAGGCAGGAAAAAAGATGGCACCTCAGACTCGCGGCACGATAGAAATGGCTATCGCGATGATCATTTCCGGCACCGTCGGCTGGTTCGTTTTGACAGCGGGACAGCCAGCCATGACGGTGGTCTTCTGGCGCTGTGCATTCGGCGCATTGACGATGCTCATCGTCTGCGGATTATTGGGCCTGTTGCGACGGGGCATCATTAGCAGGAAGCAGGCTGGCATTGCCGTACTCGGCGGCCTGGCACTGGTATTCAACTGGACGCTGCTATTTGGCGCTTATGCACACGCGTCTATCGCCGTCGCCACTGTGGTTTACCACACGCAGCCCTTTATGCTGCTGGGGCTAGGCGCGATCTTTTTCAGGGAAACGCTCACCCTCAACAAAATCGGCTGGCTGCTGTGCGCCTTTAGCGGCATCGTCCTGATCGTCAGCGCCCAAGCGGGGACCGACAGCAACGACAAAAGCTATCTGTCAGGCGTGCTGATGGCATTGGGTGCGGCATTCTTCTACGCCGTGGCGGCCGCGATAACGAAAAAACTGTCCGGGATCCCGCCGCACGTGCTCGTGCTGATACAGCTGCTCGTTGGCGTCGTCATCCTTGCGCCCTTCGCGGCAATGCCGGTTTCCCCTACGGCTTCACAGTGGGGAATGCTTGTGACTATCGGCGTGATCCATACCGGGCTGATGTCGACGCTGTTATACAGCGCGATCCAGAAGATCCCGACCGCGCTGGTTGGCGCGTTATCGTTTATCTATCCCGTTATCGCCGCGCTGGTAGACTGGGCGGCTTTTGGGCATCGGCTGGATGCGATGCAGCTTGCCGGGGCTATCGCGATTTTGCTATCCGCCGCTGGAATGACGTTTGGCTGGCGTATCACATTCAGCAGGCAAGGGGCTCGCCTGCGTCATGTGCAACGTTCAGGGGAAAAGCAGGCCGCCCCGCCTCAGACACGGCCAAATCATGGTGATTAAAGTGCTTCCAGCGCCAGCAGTTCGTCCAGCGTCTGGCGACGGCGAATCAGGCGCGGTTCACCGTTTTCGAACAGCACTTCCGGCAACAGCGGACGGCTGTTGTAGTTCGAGGACATCGATGCGCCGTACGCACCGGTATCATGGAAGACCAGATAGTCGCCAACCTGTGCATCCGGCAGCGCGAACGTTTCTACGCCGCCGCCGGCCTGCTGGGTAAACACATCGCCGGATTCACACAGCGGCCCGGCAATCACGCTGTCGCGCAACGTGGACTGGCTGATATCGCGGCCATCGCCCGGCAGCAAAGAAACGTGGTGATAGCTGCCGTACATCGCCGGACGCATCAGATCGTTAAACCCGGCATCAACCAGCACAAAGTGGCGACTCCCCATAGATTTTATCGCCCGCACTTCCGCCACCAGCACGCCGGATTCCGCGACCAGAAAACGTCCTGGCTCGATTTCCAACGTCACCGGATGACCGAGATGCGCGGCAATTTTCTCACGCGCCGCGTTCCACAGCCCGTAATAGTGTTCGGTATCAATCGCTTCTTCGCCGTGGCGATAGGGAATCGACAGACCGCCACCCGCTGAAATTGCCTCGATATCCTGACCCAGTTCAACGACCTGCTGCACCATCGCCTCGCACACCTGTTCCAGATGGCCGTAATCGACGCCGGAACCAATGTGCATGTGGATTCCCACCAGCTTCAGCTGATAGCGCTGAATGTGCGCCAGCGCCAGCGGTAAGTCACCGTACCAGATGCCGTGCTTGCTGTTCTCGCCGCCAGTGTTGGTTTTCTGGCTGTGACCATGACCAAAGCCCGGATTCACACGCAGCCACACCGGATGCCCCGGCGACTGCTGCCCAAGCTGTTCCAGCATATCGACCGAACCGGCGTTCACCGGAATGTTCAGTTCGGAAACGCGTTGTAGCGTCGGGCGATCCAGCAGATCGGCAGTAAACACGATCTCATGCGCGTCGGTGCCCGGCACAAAGCCTGCAATCAGCGCCCGCTCGATCTCACCCAGCGATACCGAATCTACTTTCACACCCTGCTCACGCATCAGGCGCAAAATGTGCGTGTTGGAACACGCCTTCTGCGCGAAGCGGATTGTGTCGAACTGACGCAGTTGGGCGATGCGGTTAACGATGGTCTGCGCGTCATAGGCCCAAACCGGGCAACCAAAGCGGGCAGGCAGTTCACGCAGACTTTGCGCGTTCAGGGCGTGTGTTACGTCATTCAGATCGTGTGGCATAAATAATTACCAATTACCCATAAATGCATTAAAAGTTACCAAAAGTGGTTGAATTAACTATACGGCGTTACCATTCTGGTAAACAAATATCGTTTTACGCAGACTCTATTCATTTTTGATATGGGTAGAAGGAAAACATTATGACAATATCCTTACGGCACATCGAAATTTTCCACGCAGTCATGACGACCGGGAATCTGACGGAAGCAGCGGACCTGCTGAACACGTCGCAGCCGACCGTCAGCCGCGAGCTGGCACGCTTTGAGAAGTTGATTCAGATGACGCTGTTCGAGCGACTGCGCGGCCGACTTTACCCCACCGCGCAGGGGCTACAGCTGTTTGAAGAAGTGCAGCGCTCGTATTATGGACTGGATCGGATCATCAACGCCGCCAGCGATATTCGCCGTTTTCAGCAGGCGCAGCTTTCCATTGCCTGTCTGCCCGTGTTCTCACAGTCGCTGTTGCCCGACGTCTGCAAGCCGCTACTGGCGCGCTATCCGCTGCTTAATCTGCACATCATTCCGCAAGAGTCGCCGCTGCTGGAAGAGTGGCTGTCTGCCCAGCGCCACGATTTGGGCTTAACGGAAAACAGCCTCACGCCAGCGGGTACAGAACGGCAAACGCTGATGTTACTCAATGAAGTGTGCGTGCTGCCTGCTGGGCATCCATTGGCGCAAAAAGCGGTGCTCACGCCGCAGGATTTTGCCGATGAGCCCTTTATCAGCCTGTCGAGCGCCGACAGCTATCGCCAATTACTGGATAAGCTGTTTCAGGAACAGGGCGTGTCGCGCCGGATGGTGCTGGAAACGCACAGCGCGGCATCGGTGTGTGCGATGGTGCGGGCGGGCATCGGGCTGTCGATCGTTAACCCGCTCACCGCGTTGGATTATGCCGCTTCCGGCGTCGTCGTGCGGCCTTTCAGCATCGACGTGCCCTTTACGGTCAGCCTGATTCGTCCACTGCACCGCCCTGCTTCGGCGCTGGTCGATACCGTGATTGATCAACTCAAGCAGTATGCCGCCGATGTGCCTTCACGTCTGGAGCAGGTCTTGCAGCGCTAATAACTTGATTCGCTTGTGATTAGCGCCGTCACATCGCCGATGGCTGTGCCAG
This sequence comes from Pectobacterium sp. HCp5_1, assembly GCF_032905925.1. Lineage (NCBI taxonomy): Bacteria > Pseudomonadati > Pseudomonadota > Gammaproteobacteria > Enterobacterales > Pectobacteriaceae > Pectobacterium > Pectobacterium sp. HCp5_1. Next base: position 272,944 of record NZ_JAUMIO010000003.1, on the reverse strand, counting down.
CGCCCGCCAGCGAGGATCGTGAGCAAACCAGTCCACCAGAAAATCCAACAGGGTACGCAACGCAGCAGGCATCTGGCGGCGCGAGGTGTAAATACCGTAAATCCCCATCGCCTGCGGGCGGTATTCCGGCAACAGCGCCACTAATTGTCCACTAGCGAGATAAGGTGCCACAGAATAGCGCGGTTGCAGCGCGATCCCCGCACCTTCCAGCGCCCCCGCCAGCAGCACCAGCGACTCGTTGCCGCTCAGGTTACCGCTAACGGGAATCGTAAACTTTTCATCACCGCGGGAAAAATGCCACAGACTTTTACCGAAATAGGTGTAGGTCAGGCAGTTATGAATCGAGAGATCGGTCAGCTGTCGTGGAATACCATGCTCATTCAGATAAGAAGGCGATGCACACAGCACCGATTCACAGCGTGAAAGCGGTCGGGCAATCAGATTGGGATCCAGTTCGTTGGTGATGCGCAGCGCCAGATCGATACGCTCCTCGACCAGATTCACCGTTCGGTTATTCATTTGCAGATCGATAGCAACGCGAGGATGTCGCCGCAGGAAAGTCGTTATCGCCATACCGAGCGCCCCCTGCGCCAGCGATTGCGAACAGCTGACGCGCAGCAAACCGCTTAACGTGGCATCGTCGGTGTCGGCTTCGACGCGCATATCCGCCGTCAGCGCCAGCATCTCCCGGCAGCGCACCAGCGTTTTTTCACCCGCATCCGTCAGGCTCAGCTTGCGCGTGGTGCGGTGCAATAGCCGCGCCCCTGCCCACGTTTCCATCTCCGCCAGATATCGCGTCACCATCGCCCGGGACATGTCCAGCGTCTCTGCCGCCGCGATCATGCTACCGCGGTCTATAATCGTTACAAACACTTCAGCAGCCGTAATACGATCCATAAATTAGTCCGTTTTATGCAACAAACAATTGCCCGTTTTGCGGTTTTTCGTACGATTAATGCAACATAACATGAACCCACTTTCTGTCATACCTGTGGAGTATCACCATGTCTAAATCTATCGCTTTTACCGTGTCTTTACTTGCTGCATCACTGGGTCTGGCTTCTGCGGCTAACGCCGCCGAGTTAAAAATCGACGTGTTTAATCCGGGTGAAGCCAGCATATTCCCCGTTTCTTCTGAAATTATCAGCGGCGATAAAGAAGTCGCGCTGATCGATGCGCAGTTCCAGCGTAACGATGCCCAAACGCTGGTTGATCGCATCAAAGCCACCGGAAAAAAACTGACCACCGTCTATATCAGCCATTCTGACCCTGACTACTATTTCGGTCTGGACGTCATTAAAGCCGCCTTCCCGGACGCTAAAATTATTGCGACTCAGGCGACCATCGATGCGATCAACGCCAGCAAAGACGGCAAAGTGGCGCATTGGGGCCCGCTTCTGAAAGAAAACGCGCCGAAGGAGATCGTGGTTCCTCAGGCACTGGAAGGCGATAGCTTTACCGTTGATGGCAAAAAACTGGAAGTGAAAGGACTGAAAGGGCCAACGCCGGATCGCACCTTCGTCTGGATCCCTTCGCTGAAAGCCGTGGTCGGCGGTATTCCGGTATCTGCCAACATCCACGTCTGGCTTGCCGATACCCAAACGCCAGAATCTCGCGTTCACTGGCGTGACACGCTGAAATCCATTGAAGCGCTGAAGCCCACCACCGTCGTGCCAGGTCACTTTATCGCGCCAACGGATTACACCTTGAAAAACGTGACGTTTACACTGCAATATCTGGATACGGTGGAAAAAGAGCTGGCAAAAAGCAAAGATTCTGCCGAACTGATCGCAGCAATGAAAAAACACTACCCGACGCTGAAAGAAGAATCGGGTCTTGAACTGAGCGCCAAAGTCCTGAAAGGTGAAATGAAGTGGCCACAGTAAGACTGCATTATATTTACGATCCGTTGTGCGGCTGGTGCTACGGTGCCGCCCCACTCGCGCTGGCAGCGCAGGAGATTGATGGGCTGGATCTGATCCTCCACGGCGGCGGTATGATGACAGGCAGCAATAGCCGTACCATCACCTCGGAGTGGCACGATTACGTGATCCCCCACGATCGCCGCATTGCACAAATGACCGGGCAAACCTTCGGGGAAGCGTATTACGAAGGGCTGCTGCGCGACACCAGCGTCGTGCTGGATTCTGCGCCACCGACGGCTGCCGTACTCGCCGCGGAAGCGATGGATGATAAAGGCATAGTGATGTTGCACGAGATCGAGCGTGCGCACTATGTTTCCGGACTAAAAATCGTCGACGCCGCCGTGCTGCGTCAGTGCGCGGAAGCAATCGGTCTGGATGGCGAGGCTTTCAGCACCGAGTTCGCCTTTATCCAGGCAGAAACGCTGTCAAAACACATCAGCGCTAGCCGGGAATTACTGGCGAAAGTGCGTGGACAAGGCTTCCCCACTTTTGCGCTGGAAGACGCCAACGGGAATTTCCAGCAAATCCCGGCGGCAAACTACCTCGGTCAGGTAGACGCATGGCGCAAGGTGCTGACACAGATGGTCAACCACGCAACCGCATAAGCATCCGCATCAACCTTCATTAAGGGAGCACGCCAACGGCCTGCCCCCTTTTTCTTTTAATAACCGCCAAGACGTGAATCTGCAGCTCTCAAACCACACCTGGAACCATCAGCTGCAATATCGTACTCATGGCGACACCTTCCTGGGTAGTCATTCTTTGAATCCTCATCATCGGATTCAGCAGCGACGAATGCACTCAAAATGAGTAGTGGTACACCAACAATGAGTCCTGTTGTTCTCCAAAAACTAATTTTTTCACTTCCATCGGCATTATGGATAATCTGCCCTTGATCGTCACGCGCAGCACAACCTGTCATTAATAGGCATAAAGCTATTATCAGTATTTTTTTCATAATTTTTAGTTAGAGAAGAACCTCGTGGCAGATTAAAGAACACTCAAAAAAAGACTATTGATAATGATCATGATTTTTTGAAAAAAGTTTTTAAATACCAGCATTTATCACAACGCCCACTCTAACCGTACCTTCAGAAATTTGTTAGCACTTTTAGGGTTGAATCAAGCAATCTAACCTACCTGAAAACCTTCCAAGTTTTTACCGATGAATCCTGCCTAAAGCAAAAACTATGCACGTAAACCGACGACAGACTATTTACGACCATACTGCGCCCCAGTTTCACCGTCGACCCGCCTTATGAAGACTGAGAAGTTGAGCTGCATTAATACATCAGTATCACGGTTCAAGAAACATAAAAATCATGATTTTCCACTATTTAAAAACCGAGAATAACCAAATTACAATAAAATATACGATTAAAAAATTACAATTTAAAATAAGTTCCCTTGTATCATTTGCTTCTCCGGAATAAGAAGATGTCGGTCAACGCCTTCTATACCACCGATAAGAAAAGGACTACTACTGTCATGTTTTTGTTTGTTTTTTTGTACAGTCAGTTGGTTATATGTCGCATAGCAATATGAGCAACCATGCAAACATGTATTGTATGAACCAATATCAATGCTTTTGATACATCCACATGCTTCTCTTTGCCCTGAATCTTTCTGGGAATCAAGCTGAATACCAAAGACCTGTTTAATTAACCGATCGTCAATACATTTTCCATGTTGGATACCTGCTTGAGATAGATTAACTTCTTCCGCACAGCTTTCAATTTCCATTCCTACAGATGATGCAACTTGATACATATAATGGGTGAGTTCCAGCAGAACATCAGGCTGCCGAGTAATATCAACATAACTTAATTCGTTTATTTCTTTTAGATTTTTATCTGTTTTGGCATATAGATCTGCAAAACTAATAACTACTCTTTGAGTTTTCCCTGCCAATAAATGCGCGATTTTATGGAAAAGACGTTTATGCTCATTAATGTCAACCAGGTTACATAATAAAATCGGATCATATCGCCAGATTATTTTATCTGATCCGATAAACTTACTGAGGTCTGTAAATGTTCTAATTGTTCTATTTGGATTTGGAACATTATTCTCCAAGGTCTTTGGATACCCAGTTATGGTATATTGAAAATAGTATTGATATCCTCGTTGATTGAGTTCTGGAAGGTGACGCATCAACATGTGAGGGTTTCTCGTCCAGAATACAAAAAGATCTACCTCATTCGGGCTTAAAGAAATTCGTTTTATCTGATTAGCATTAAATGGGTTTCTTGTAAGCAAGAAGCCTTCCCTGATTCGATTCATAAACCAAGGCGTATAAAACGCAGGAATATCTGTTCTTCTGCTAGCGCTGATAATCAACTCTCTTTCCTATATTCAAATATAATTGTGTCATTTGTATTTGGGATACTTTCCACAAACAGACCTTGATTTATGTTATAGATGACATTATTGTTATTTATTATTATCCAATCAAGCTCTGAGTACCCTTTAAAATGGTATTTATTTATAGGAGAAATCGCAGAGGAAATATTATCATCAAAGACATCTCTACCCAATCCGATATGATTCACATCAATAAAAACAAGAATTGAACCTGGCGACATATCTTGGTTGATAGCTGAAGTTAAATTTTGTAAAAATTGCGCATGCATTCCATTTTTGTACATAGTCGAAAAACTTTTACATATGAATACAATATGAGCATCTTTCAAACTGAAAGATTCTGTTAAATTAGTCTGTCGGAAAGTGCAATTCTGTACATTAGGGCGTGCTGTGTTCCAGAAGGTACTGAGATCCAATCCTGTATAGTTGATCTGAATGTTTAATTGATTATCTTGATTATACTTAGAAATCGCATAGTAATCAGGAGCAAAACCACAACCTAGCGAAATGATATTCAATGGCGAGTTTCGAAATCTAGTCAGAATTTGAGATACTTCTAAATAGTGATATATTTCACTAATGTAGCTGGGTCCATATTTAATGACATAAGTATCCATTTTCTTTTGACAATTATAGCTATCATTCCGATGATAGTAGTCTTCGGTAAGAGAGTTTTCACAATTACATGGAGAACGATCACCGCAACATTCCAGGCTGGATATTTCATTATTACAATCTCTCATTGCATTTAAAAACATTGCAACATCCTTTCTTGTAGTGTTTTGATCTATAAAAGTTTTAATCCAGAAGAAAAAACATGGCGGATTAAAAATTAATATGCGTCGAGATTTGCTATTTTGCATCAGTGGAGATGACTTTTACATGAGCTTGGTCACTTTTTTGTAATTAATTAGACGTTGTATCGGCAGCACCAACAAAAACTCATAATCTTAGCATTAAAAATATAAAAAACAATGAGTTGGCATTCGGAAATTAATAATCATTATAATAATTTCAAGCAACACATAAAAATTACATAGAAAAAATTTTTATAAATTGTTTAGGCTGTTTTTAGGGGGGATTATCTCGGTTCTAAAGAAGAGCCCGTCATCAATGCAGGACTAACGCTTTTAGTGTTATAATAACGGGTGCCGCTGTCTTTTCGATCTTGTGCAGGGATACAGACAACGCTCAAACCAGACCACACCGCCAGACACACGAAACGATAACTGACAAACCATGACCGACGTAAAATCAGGTACACACCACACGGTATCCACCGACTCTCGCGCTTCTCGCCTTAACCGCTTCTCCATCGCGCCGATGTTGGACTGGACCGATCGCCATTGCCGTTATTTTCTTCGCCAGTTGAGCAGCCAGACGCTGCTGTATACCGAAATGGTGACGACAGGCGCGATTCTTCACGGCAAAGGCGACTATCTGGCCTACAGCGAAGAAGAACACCCGCTGGCGCTACAGCTCGGCGGTAGCGATCCGCAAGCGCTGGCGCAGTGTGCCAAACTGGCAGAACAGCGTGGCTATGATGAAGTTAACCTGAACGTTGGCTGCCCATCTGACCGTGTACAGAACGGCCGTTTCGGTGCCTGCCTGATGGGCGAAGCGGCGCTGGTGGCGGACTGCATCAAGGCGATGAAAGACAGTACCTCAATCCCGATTACGGTGAAAACCCGCATCGGCATTGACGATCAAGACAGCTATGAATTCCTGTGCGACTTTATTCAAACCGTCGCCGAACGCGGCGAGTGCGATACCTTTATCGTCCACGCGCGCAAAGCCTGGCTATCAGGCCTGAGTCCGAAAGAGAATCGCGAAATTCCACCGCTGGATTATCCGCGCGTTTACCAGCTCAAGCGCGATTTCCCTGCGCTCACTATCGCCATCAACGGCGGCGTCAAAACGCTGGAAGAAGCCAAAACGCATTTACAGCACCTGGACGGCGTGATGATGGGCCGTGAGGCTTACCAGAATCCTGGGATTCTGGCGCAGGTTGACCGTGAGCTATTTGGCATCGACACCGCCACGCCGGATCTGGCTGGTGTGGTGCGAGCCATGTATCCCTATATCGAGCGCGAACTCTCTGGCGGCGCGTCATTAGGCCACATCACGCGCCACATGCTCGGCATGTTTCAGGGCATCCCCGGCGCGCGTCAGTGGAGACGCTATCTGAGTGAAAACGCCCACAAACCCGGTGCTGACGCTGCGGTGGTAGAGCGTGCACTAGCGCTGGTTAATCTGGTTTAAAAAACACTAATAGTTAGTGTTTTTCACCACCTCTCTTTCATTTCTCTTCTTCGTGCCGCTGGTAAATCAATCACTTACCAGCGGCGCATCTTGGCATGATTCTTGTTATAGCTTATGTGGCACGCAGAACTTTTCTCTGCGGTTTAACCGCTACAGGAGCACACCATGTTGGAAATTTTCTTCGTTATTGGCTTTTTTATCATGCTGATGTTGACGGGCGTGTCACTGCTGGGCGTGATTGCGGCACTGTTTGTGGCGTCCCTTTTTATGTTGATTGGTGGGCTGTTTAGCATCGCGATAAAGGTGCTGCCGTGGCTGATTTTAGCCGTCGCGGCGGTGTGGCTGTGGCGCAAATTTAGCGGTCGACCTGTCTACAACTCGCACCGCTATACCTATCGCAAATACACGTATCGCCAGCGCAACGGAAATGAGTGGTAATGCCAGAAAAATCTGAATTACGCACGAAAATGACGGGCAACGCCGTATTTAACATCAACTTGTTTTACTACAGCTTGTTTTAATACGGCTTGTTTTAATATGACCTGTTTTAGTACAAAAGTGTGCGCCAGCAGATATTTTTTCCCGGATGTGGCTGCTAGGATGACGCCACAGTTTGACACCCGATTGTCGTTTAGAGGGTGAGCAAACTAAGTTAGGTAAATAAACAGTCGGATAAATAAAACACGGTGGCAAAAAGCCACACAATTTCATCATCGTCAGGGAAATAATAGCCGCACAGCGGCACTTTCGTGACGATCACCACGCTGTACCCTACATACAGTCTGATGAAATTAGCGTAACGGCCAAGGCCTTTCAGGCAATAATACCGACTCGTTAAGAGTCGGTATTATTGTCAGGCTCTGTCACTCAGCAACCGCCTTCCCTGACCTCAGCATTCACTCACACACCACGTCTACTGTGCTATTGCAACGGCTCACGCTTGTGTAGCTTCACACGAAAGCCTGATGGCGACATCGTAAAAGCAAAGCTCTCAGTGACGTCCGATGCGGGCTGCTGCGCCTCGACGCGGAACCCGCTACACAGCGCGTGAAATCCCAGTTTAATTTCCATTAATGCCAGCGACCGTCCGGGGCACATACGCGGCCCGCCACCGAAGGGCTGAAGATCGGAAAAAGAGGCCTTTCCGCGTTCAAGCCACCGCTCAGGCACAAAATCATCAGGCTGCTGAAACAGCGCATCGTCAAACCCGCTCGCATTCAGCATCAGCAACAAAGGCGTGCCCTTTTTAATCAGGAAATCATCAATAACGGTGTTCTTCGTTGGCTCAAGATACAACAGCGGTGCAACGGGCTTGAGCCGCATCGATTCATACATCACAGCGGTGAGCCAGGGCAGTCGCGGAAGCGGCCACGGGAGGAGTGCTCCGGCACCATCAGCCGCCTCTTTACACTCTTGAAAAACGCACTCTTCGACCGAAGGTGCTGAGCAAAGCTGGAAACTCATCCAGGCCAGCGTATTCGCCGTCGTGTCCTCCCCCGCGAGAAGGAGCGTAATCGCATTGGCGACAATGTCGTCGTCTTTCAGCGTCCCGTCTTTTTTCTGCTCGGCGAGCATCACCTGTAGCATATTTTCCGGCGCTTCCATTAATTGCGGATTGAGCCGGAGGCGTTTCCGCTGGCGATAAATAAACCCATCAACGTATTCACGAATCAAGCTCAGGCTTGCATCGAACTGCTTATCTCGCTCCCTCCTGATGTACCGCCATACAGGAAACAAAGAACCACTGCGGGCATTAATCATGGGAAATAGGCGACGTAAGCTTTGCGACAGCGGGTTTTCCCCCTGTTCGAGCGTATTCACGTCTTCACCAAAAGCCAGTAATGACGTGATATCAACCGTATAGCGCTTGAATTCTTCCACGAGGACAACCGTTTCCCCGGTTTCAGCCAACATCGCGAAACGGTCCGATAGCCGGGAGGTCACCTTCCTGAGGCTGGGATAGAAATACTTCAGATGGGCGGGCTGAAACATCGGTTCCGTCAGCCTGCGCTGATGCTCCCAGCGTTTCCCTTCCGATGAGAAAACCCCGTTCAACCCCGCTTCCTGAAACACGGATTCAATGCTGCTGATGCGCCGAAATTCGTCAGGGCGGGATTTCATGATGGTGCGAATGCATTCCGCATCGGCAATCACTATCGCGGACGTGAGCCCCAGCCTTAAGCGATAAAAGCGACCATACTGCGCTTTCCACCGCAGCATCTGGAGATGAACATCACTTCGTTTCAGGTAATCAACATGCCCAAGAATACTTCGGGTTGGGGGCATTGGCAGGCGTTTGATGGATCTCATACTCACATCCTTCTTTAGTGTGTTCAAAATCAGGCGAGAAATCGCCTGTGAAAACAACAATCGAGATAGCGGAGAGGTAAAGAGAGAACCATTTTTGAAAAAATGCCGTGGAACCGATGCTCACAGCCAGACGCGACATACGCGTTCGATTCTGCTTATTGGGATTGATGTATGGCACAGACAACGAGCAAGGCACAGGATCTGAATGACTGTCTTAATATCTGCTTTTCGTCAAATCCTACAGAGAGGTGTTTAAAAAACAAACAAACCGTTTTGGTTTTTTTGTTAAGAAGTAATACTGTCGGCCATTCTTTTCCCTGTCTGGAAAAGGGGTAGCGGGAGAAGCGAGGTTATCGGCAGAATGCGATAACCTCATTGAACAATTAGCCCGGAATCAGCAGGCATGAGCCCTGCGTACTACGGCTTTCCAGCGCCCGATGCGCCGCTTGCGCATCCGACAGCGCGAATTTCTGGTTCTGCGGCACATCTACCGTAATCGCCCCGCTGGCGATCAGTGAAAAGAGTTCATTGCTGGCCTGTTCCAACTCGGCGCGGTTCGTCACGTAGCCAAACAGCGACGGACGCGTGACGTACAGCGAGCCTTTCTGGTTCAAAATCCCCAGATTGACGCCGGTGACCGGCCCGGACGCATTGCCGAAGCTGACCATCAATCCACGGCGACGCAGGCTATCGAGCGAGGCTTCCCAGGTATCTTTTCCGACCGAGTCATACACAACGTTCACCTTCTGCCCGTCGGTCAGTTCTGCGACGCGCTGCGCAATATTCTCGGTACGGTAATTTATTGTCGCCCAGGCACCCGCCTGTTTTGCCCGTTCCGCTTTCTCATCAGAGCCCACCGTCCCGATCAGCTTCGCACCCAGCGCCTTCGCCCACTGGCAGGCAATCAACCCAACGCCACCCGCTGCGGCATGGAACAGGAAGACTTCATTTGGCTTAATTTCATATGTCTGACGCAGCAGGTAGTAAACCGTCAGCCCTTTCAGGAAAGAGGCCGCTGCCTGCTCAAAGCTGATGGCATCCGGCAGCAGCGCCACCTTTTCTGCCACTACGTTATGTACTTCGCTATACGCGCCCAGCCCAGACTGCGCATACACCACGCGATCGCCGACTTTCAGCTCGCTAACCCCTGCTCCGACTTTCGTCACGATGCCTGCCGCTTCGGTTCCCAGCCCGGAAGGCAGATCAGGAACCGGATACAGGCCGCTGCGAATATAGGTATCGATAAAATTAATGCCGATGGCGCGGTTCTCAACCTGAACCTCTCCCGCAGCGGGGTCGGCAGGCGTGAAATCCGCATATTGCAGAACCTCTGGGCCACCATAAGCTCGGAACTGAATGCGTTTTGCCATGTTATCTCCTTAATCGTGACAGGTTCGTTGTCTCTCTATGATACTTATACCCTAAATAATTCGAGTTTCAGGAAGGCGGCAAGCGAGGGAGTCCCGATGAGCTTACTCAAGTAAGTGATTCGGGTGACTGAACGCAGCCAACGCACATGCAACTTGAAGTATGACGGGTATATTGTGTTATTTCGGACGTGTGGCATATACAATGCCCCCTAATCCAATGGCAAATCAACCGGTAAAGAACCCGTTTCATGGCAGAGAAAAGACCCACCAATAAATCGAATGAACCCCGTGACCGCCAGATGGAAGGTCTGAAACTTCCGCCACATTCGCTGGAAGCGGAGCAATCGGTATTGGGTGGCCTGATGCTCGACAATGAGCGCTGGGATAATGTCGCCGAGCGTGTTGTCGCGAACGACTTCTATAACCGCGCCCACCGCCTGATCTTCACCGAAATGCAGCGCCTGCTCGAAATGAGCAAACCCATCGACCTGATTACGCTGTCCGAATCGCTTGAGCTGCAAGGTTCGCTGGAATCCGCCGGTGGCTTCGCCTATCTTGCCGAACTGGCAAAAAACACCCCAAGCGCCGCGAACATCGGAGCCTATGCCGATATCGTACGCGAGCGCGCCGTGGTGCGTGAAATGATCTCCGTCGCCAATGAGATCGCCGATGCAGGCTACGATCCACAGGGGCGCAGCAGTGAAGATCTGCTCGATCTGGCGGAATCCCGCGTCTTCCAGATCGCCGAAAACCGCGCCAGCAAAGACGAAGGCCCGAAAAGCATCGACCGTATTCTCGAAGACACCGTTTCCCGTATCGAGCAGCTGTATCAGCGCCCGCACGACGGCGTAACCGGCGTCTCTACCGGCTATCAGGATCTGGATAAAAAGACCGCAGGCTTGCAAAAATCTGACCTGATCATCGTCGCGGCGCGTCCATCAATGGGTAAAACCACCTTCGCCATGAACCTGTGTGAAAACGCGGCGATGATGCAGGATAAACCGGTGCTGATCTTCAGTCTGGAGATGCCCGGTGAGCAGATCATGATGCGTATGTTGGCATCGCTGTCCCGCGTGGATCAGACCCGTATTCGTACCGGTCAGTTGGACGATGAAGACTGGGCGCGTATTTCCAGCACCATGGGGATCCTGCTGGAAAAGCGCAATATGTACATCGATGACTCCTCCGGCCTGACGCCGACCGAAGTGCGATCCCGCGCCCGCCGCGTGTTCCGTGAACACGATGGCCTGAGCCTGATCATGATCGACTACCTGCAGTTGATGCGCGTGCCGTCACTGTCCGACAACCGTACGCTGGAGATTGCAGAAATTTCCCGCTCGCTCAAAGCATTGGCAAAAGAATTGCAGGTTCCGGTCGTCGCCCTATCGCAGCTTAACCGTAGCCTGGAACAACGTGCCGATAAGCGCCCGGTTAACTCGGATCTGCGTGAATCCGGCTCCATCGAGCAGGATGCCGACCTGATTATGTTTATCTATCGTGATGAGGTGTATCACGAAAACAGCGACCTGAAAGGCATCGCTGAAATTATTCTGGGGAAACAGCGTAACGGCCCGATTGGTTCCGTTCGTTTGACCTTTAACGGGCAGTGGTCGCGCTTTGATAACTATGCCGGCCCACAATATGATGATGAATAACGCAGCGCTCAGCAATGACAACACTGCACTAAGGAACAAGAATGAAAACGGCAACAGCCGTCATTAACCGGCGTGCTTTACGCCACAACCTGCAACGTATCCGCCAGCTCGCGCCTGGCAGCCAGGTCGTTGCCATCGTGAAAGCCAACGCCTACGGCCACGGCATGATCGACGCTGCCCATACCTTTTCCGACGCTGACTGTTACGGCGTCGCGCGGCTCTCCGAAGCGCTGGCACTGCGCGCCGCAGGCATCACCAAGCCTATCGTCCTGCTGGAAGGCTTTTTCTCCGCAGACGAGCTTCCGCTTCTGGTGGAGCACCAGCTAGAAACCGCCGTTCACAGCCCTGAACAGCTTGCCGCACTGGAGCAGGCCACGCTGCCACAGCCGATCCCCGTGTGGATGAAGCTCGATAGCGGCATGCACCGCCTTGGCGTTCTGCCGGAACACGCCGACGCGTTTTGGCAACGCCTGACCGAATGCCGCAATGTGGTTCAGCCGGTCAATATCATGAGCCACTTTTGCCGCGCCGATGAACCCGAAGCCGGCACCACCGAACGCCAACTAACCTGCTTCGATGCCTTTACGCAGGGTAAACCCGGCGCACAGTCCATCGCAGCCTCCGGCGGCATTCTGCTGTGGCCACAGTCGCACCGCGATCGCGTTCGTCCCGGCATCATTCTCTATGGCGTGTCGCCGCTGGATAACGAAGACGCCGCGCATTTCGGCTTCCAGCCTGCAATGACCTTTACGTCTCACCTGATTGCCGTTCGCGAACACTATGCAGGCGAAGCGGTCGGTTACGGCGGTACCTGGACCAGCCCGCGCAATACCCGTCTGGGCGTGGTAGCCGTCGGCTACGGCGATGGCTATCCGCGCTGCGCGCCAGCAGGAACCCCCGTGCTCATCAACGGGCGTGAAGTGCCGCTTTCCGGCCGCGTATCAATGGATATGATTACGGTGGATTTAGGGCCGAATGCGCAGGACAAGGTTGGCGATGAGGTCATTCTTTGGGGGCCAACGCTACCGGTTGAACGCATTGCCGCGCATACGGGTGCCAGCGCCTACGAACTGATTACGCGCTTAACCCAGCGCACTGCGGTGGAATACGTCGACGGTGAGTAAAAACGGACCAGCAGGTTTTTATCGGCAGGCGCATGGCTTGCCGACCTTAAAACGGGTTATCTACTATGCGGCAAGCTGGCTTGCCATCTCCGCGATCCTGACGCTGTTTGCCCTCGTCAATTTCTATACTCTGAAACCGACGGATGTCGGCGGCACGCTGTTTGGCGGCATGTTTAGCGCGATGTTCGATCTCATCTACTGGTCTTGCGCCGCATCGGGTTTCTGTTTTCTAGCGCTCTTTCGGCTTTCAGGATGGCGTGTTGCCTGGATACTCGCGGGTCTGGTGCAAATCGGCATCAGCGCCCTGTGGCGGATTCAATATTGGCAGGAGTATGAAAACGACAATTTGATACTCTCCCCGATGCCCGGTGAGCTGTATGTTTCCATGCTGGTAGGCGCAGGCATGGCCGCTATCGGCATCGTGAAATATCGACACGCGCGGCGCAACCCAGTCGCTCAACGCCCAACCTATGCTAAAGCCGTCGCCGCATTGCTGCTCGTTGCGCTTTATCTGGCGCTTCCGCTACATCTCTACCTGCGTGAACCTCTCCCCTACTGCGCCTTTAGCTCTGACGGACAACAGTTAAGCATATGCCTGGGAGACAATGACGAGCGGATCATTGTGGAGTGATGGATTTACTGCCGTATAGGCAGTTTAGAAAGATGAGCAACATGACAGAGTGCTATCTGTCTCGTTCACTGCCGCACAGGCAGCTTAGAAAATTGTGTCCGCGATCATCTCAGGTGTTAAATCGTTCACTGCCGTATAGGCAACTGAGAAATGGTATGCCAAAGCCGGAGCAGATATAGAAAAGTTCACTGCCGTATACGCAGCTTAGAAACACTGCGTAGTACCCATCACCACAACACAGCGGTTCACTGCCGTGTAGGCAGCTCAGAAATAGGACCTATTGACTCTTAATCAATTGGTCGCGTCCACTGCCGAGCAGGCAGCTAAGAAAATAAAGCTCTCCTAAAGTCAGGAATAAAAAACTCATAGGCAACGCGGCCTAAAAAGCTGGTAGTCTGTTTGGCTGACTGCCTGATACTGTTTAGGAAACGCGATGTACCACATTGATGACTTCGATCTGAAAATCCTGACGCTGCTACAGACGAACGGCCGCCTGACCAATCAGGAACTGAGCGATCTGGTTGGGCTTTCCGCCTCGCAGTGTTCCCGCCGTCGCATCGCGCTAGAGCAGGCACAGCTGATTCTCGGCTATCATGCCCGTCTGTCGCCGAACGCGGTCGGGCTGGAATGTCTGGGGTTAATTGAGGTGCGACTGATCAATCACACCAGCGAATACGTTGAGCGTTTTCACCAGATGCTGGGAGAAGTGGACGCCATCATCGACGCCTATAAAACCACGGGCGATGCCGATTATCTGTTAAAAGTCGCCGTGGCAGATCTGCCTGGACTCAGCACGCTGATTAGTCAGATTCTGTCGCAGAACAAGAGCGTCGCGCACCTGAAAACCTCCGTGGTATTGAACCGCCTCAAAGAGAACGGTTTGATGATGCCGGAACGGCCTGCGTTGCCCTAAGTTGGGGCAATCGCCTCTATTTGGTGCAGAAAATCTGCATTTCACGCAATAACCTCCAAATAAATGCACAAAATAGACAAATAAATAATAAAAAATGCATGAATCACGCATTATTTTCATTCATATAATTCAATACGTTGCTCTTATCGCAGGCGAGATTATGCCGATGCCAGCCGCTAAGCAGCACTATCTGGTGCGATTCTTGCTCTGGTAAGCACATGTTTTTACGACAGTCTGTTGAGTGCTCACCATGGATAACGTTATTCCCACACAAAAACTATCACACACGCTGCTGGAAGATATTCTGGCGATACTGATCGGCACGCTGATGGTATCGTTTGGCGTCATTCTGCTACGTCAGGCCGGCGCCCTCACCGGCGGCACCGCAGGTATCGCTTTTCTTATCCACTATCTGACAAACGTCTCCTTTGGCGTCGCGTTTTTCCTGCTGAACCTGCCCTTCTACTATCTGGCCTTACGCCGCATGGGGTGGGAATTCACGGTGAAAACGTTCTGCGCTGTCGGGCTGGTTTCGCTGTTTTCCGACCTGCACCCGATGTTCGTTCATTTCGATCAGCTCAATCCGTTCTACGCCACGCTGTTTGGCAATATCATCACCGGCATCGGCTTCGTGGTGCTGTTCCGCCATAAGGCCAGCCTCGGCGGCATGAACATTCTGGCGCTGTATCTTCAGGACAAATACGGCCTGCGGGCGGGAAAACTCCAGATGGGTGTTGACGTTGTGATTGTGCTGACTTCCCTGTTCGTGGTAAGCATACCGATGTTGATTGCTTCGATTCTGGGGGCAACCATTCTGAACCTGATTATCGCGATGAATCATCGCCCCGGCCGTTACGCGGCCTGATTGTCCCCCGCCATCGTCGGGGTTGCGGTACCCATAAAAATGACACATTCAGGAGAGCTACACTGTGTTTCAAAACGTTGATACCTATGCCGGAGATCCTATCCTGTCTCTGATGGAAAAATTCAAACAGGATCCAAGAGCGGATAAGATCAATTTGAGTATCGGGCTCTACTACAACGAGCAGAATATTATCCCGCAATTGCGCTCCGTCAGCGCGGCAGAAAGCAGCCTGAAACAGCCAGCGCAGAGCGCGAGCTCTTATTTGCCGATGGAAGGGCTACAGCCTTACCGTACCGCGATCCAACAACTGCTATTTGGTGAAAACCACGCGGCGCTGGAAGCGGGTCGCATCGCCACCATCCAGACGCTGGGCGGTTCCGGTGCGCTGAAAGTCGGTGCGGATTTCCTGAAACGCTACTTCCCGAATTCAGAAGTGTGGGTCAGCGATCCAACATGGGAAAACCATATTGCGATTTTTGAGGGCGCGGGCTTTAACGTTCACACTTATCCGTATTTCGATGGCGAAAATCTGGGCGTGAAATTTGACGCCATGCTGGCCACCCTGCAAGCGTTGCCAGCACGCAGCATCGTGCTGCTGCACCCGTGCTGCCACAACCCGACCGGTTCTGACCTCACCACTGAACAGTGGGATCGCGTCATTGAGGTCATCATCCAGCGTGAGCTGATTCCGTTTATGGACATCGCCTATCAGGGCTTTGGCCTCGGGATCGAGCAGGATGCCTATGCGATTCGCGCCGTTGCCAGCGCAGGTGTTCCGGCACTGATCGCCAACTCGTTCTCCAAGATTTTCTCACTGTATAGCGAGCGCGTCGGCGGCCTTTCAGTGGTGTGTGACGATGCTGACAGCGCACAGCGCGTGCTGGGTCAGTTAAAAGCGACTGTCCGCCGCAACTACTCTTCCCCACCGAATTTCGGCGCACAGGTGGTCTCTAAAGTCCTGAACGACGCGCAGTTGAACGCTGACTGGAAAGCGGAAGTCGAAGAGATGCGCACCCGCATTCTGAGCATGCGTCAGGAACTGGTTTCGGCACTGAAAAACGCACTGCCGAACCGTAACTTCGACTACCTGCTCACCCAGCGCGGTATGTTCAGCTACACCGGATTCAGCCCGGAACAGGTTGATCGTCTGCGTGAAGAATTCGGCGTGTACCTGATCGCCAGCGGCCGTATGTGTATGGCGGGGCTGAACCACAGCAACGTCCAGCGCGTTGCTGCGGCTTTCGCCGCGATTCAGTAAATCGTAAAATAATAAAGCCACTGGTTTAACCGACTCACCGTTGTGAACTCGCTTAACTCAGTGGCTTCTGTGATAAAAATCCCATGACCCAACTACGCTACCTGAACGGCTATCCCCCAACGATTGTTGCCCAAGTACAAACGCTCCTCGATCAAGGCAAACTCGGCCTCTGGCTGGAAAAAAGATACCCTGACCGCCATCCGATCCAGAGTGATAAGTCGCTCTATCAGTTTGTCGCCGAGCTGAAACAGCGCTATTTGAAAAACGCCCCGGCGATATCAAAGGTGCTTTACGACAATAAACAGAACCCGATAAAAGGGACGCTAGGAACCAATACGTTTGTGGCGCGTGTACAGGGCGGAAAATTAAAGTCCAATAACGAAATCAGAATAGCGACGCTGTTCCGTGACGGGCCGGAAGATTTCCTGCGGATGATCGTGATACACGAACTCGCTCACCTCAAAGAAAAAGATCACAACAAGGCCTTCTACCAACTCTGCTGCCATATGGAACCTGATTATCACCAGCTGGAATTTGATATGCGAATCTGGCTGAACTGGCGAGAAATAAATGCGGGTTAGGTCTAACTTCACCTTTTATTATGACTCGCTTTACTTTAGCTTTGCCTTAGCCGTATTATTTCCGCGCGGATAATCGATATATTATCACGCAGTCTATTGATAAATATTCTCATAAGGATTTGATATGGCTAATTTGATTTATGCCAGCATTAATGGTCAAAAACAGGGTTTAATATCATCTGGTTGCTCAACGCTAGATTCAATTGGTAATCGCTACCAAACGGGTCATGAAGATCAAATACAAGTATTAGGGTTAAACCACAGCATCAGTCGCGAACAGAATGTCGCGCATCATCCGATTCATTTTATTAAGCCAATCGATAAGTCGTCTCCGTTATTAGGGATGGCGATCTCTTATAATGAAAAAG
Source organism: Pectobacterium sp. HCp5_1 (assembly GCF_032905925.1). Taxonomy (NCBI): domain Bacteria; kingdom Pseudomonadati; phylum Pseudomonadota; class Gammaproteobacteria; order Enterobacterales; family Pectobacteriaceae; genus Pectobacterium; species Pectobacterium sp. HCp5_1. The sequence continues at coordinate 255,318 of NZ_JAUMIO010000003.1, read as the reverse complement.
TTGATGTGACATTTTATTTTTATCGCGTCAATTCCGCTGGGCAGTTAGAACTTTATTACGAAGTGACCTTAACGGATGCAAGCATTGTCGACGTCACCTGTGTCTATCCACACGTCATCGATAATAACGACATCATGCCGTATGAAAAAGTCCAGCTGAAATATAAAACCATAGCATGGAACCACAAAATCGCAGGAACGTCGGGTTACAGTATTTGGGAGGAAATGAGCCTCTAAGATTTAGGCCTTTGATAACAAGCACATCTTATTAGCTGTGCTTGTTATTCATCACTTATCACAAAGATCGATACTTTTCACATATTTACTGGGATCCATCCAGGATTTTTTAGGGCAGATTTCATAGCCTTGATGGCTAAGGTTATGTGACATATATATCGATAAGAACAGGCTCACCACTGCGCCAACTATAGCGGCTACTGCTAGTCTATCCGCTAATTTATTATTCATTCTTGGCAGTTCATTTTTTATTGCTGAAAAAAATGCCAGATATGAAAAGTAGAATAATAGCGGCGCAGCAAATACTAGAACACCGACTTTCCAAGAGAAAGTGATTACATCACTTAATGCAAAGAAAGCTAAATACCCACTTAAAGAAAACCAACATCCCCAGCAGGAAATAATAGCAATAAACACTGCAAATGCACCAACTAATGGTCTGTTTACCTTAACCACGACTGACTCACCCCCAAGCATGAAAAAGTATTCCCTATCAGACATCCATTTTTCTTCTTACTCTTTACAAAGAGAAATGTCTTTCACATATTTATTGGGATCCATCCAGGATATTTTAGGGCAATCTTTATAACCCTGATGGCTAAGGCTGTATGATATATACGCTGATGACAATAAACTAAATACAGCACCAAATATAAGAAGCTTAACCAACCACTCGCCTAATTTATTATTGATCCTCACATGCTCATTTTTTATAGCAGAACAAAAGCAAACATATGAGAAATAGAATGATAAAGGTACACCAAAGATAGTAAGCCCAACCCTCCATGAAAAAACAACTGCATCAATTAAGTTAAAAAATGATAAATATGCACTTAAAGAAAACCAAGTTCCCCAGATGGAAAGGCATAAAAGAAAAACAGAAAACGTACCAATCAATGGTCTGTTTACTTTAACCACGACTGACTCCCCCTAGGCATGAAAAAGCATACTCTCGTACCATTTTTACTCTTTACAAAGAGAAATGTCTTTTACATACTTATTGGGATCCATCCAGGATGTTTTAGGGCATATTTCATAACCATAATTCCTAAAATTATAAGACATGTAGAAAGATGAGAATGAACTAATGACAGCACCAACGATCATTATTATAAATAACCCCCTCCAAACTTATTATTAATTTTCGCCATTTTATTATTTATTGCAGAATAAAAAAATAAATATGAAAAATAGAATAGCAAAGGAGAATCAAATACCATTAACCCAACTTTCCATGAAAAACTATCTTATCATTTAACTGTAAAATATCTAAATATGAATTAAAAGAAAACCAACCAGTAAAACATGTCAATAGAAAAATAAAAACTGCAAATGCGCCAGCTAATGGCCGATTAATCTTAACCACGACTGTACCTCCCCCAAGCATGAAAAAGCATATTCTCTTATCATTATTTATTCTTTACAAAGAGCAATGTTTTTTACATATTTATTCGGAGACATCCAGGACGTCTTAGGACAGACTTCATACCCCGACTCATTTAGGCTATAAGAGATATACAGAGATGAAAAAAAACTAATCACAGCCCCCAAAATAGCAAATACAACCAATACATTTGAAATTTTATTATTCATTTTAATAGGCTTATTTTTTATCGCAGAAAAAAGGGAGAAATGAGAGAACTGCAATGCTATAGGTACTAAAAAAATCATCACACCCAGTTTCCATGAAAATAAAACAACATTACTTAACTTAAAAAAATCAATATACCCGCTTAAAGAAAACCATCCAGCCCAACATGAAAGGATAAAAGAAAAAAATGAAAACGAAAAAAAGAACGGCCTGTTTATTTTAACCACGACTGTAGTTCCCCCAAGCATGAAAGAATTGATCGGGATGATATGGAGTATAGTGCGTTTTATGTGATTTTAAATTTTTTATTATCGTCTCACTTATTTTATATTTGTCATCCAACCACAGTAATGAAAAACTGACAAATACCCCAAAAGCAAATACGCCAAGAGCAATACCAATAACACTCCCCCCCGTGACCATCATTGCGGTAGCTACTGTTTTCGCCCCCCAGGCAAACCCAATAGATATCGCTAATTTTGCGGCATCCATCGTTAAATTAACAAAGAAATCGGTCAGTGCGTATTCATCCTTCACCATCAATTCAATGGCTCGATAAGCACCTGAAAAAACAATGCAGAATCTTGCTCCTGCCGCAATACCACTTTCAATCCCTTTGGTACCTATCCCTATATCGAGTATTTTATGGTTACTGACTAAATATCGGGTGGCATCTAAATATTTCCTTACCCCCGGATAGCCAGATAATTTTATGTACTTACTGCCATTTTTCCCGACATATTCCGTTGCCGTGACGCCGAACCCTTTCATCTCCATCACGATTCGGCTCACAGACACGGCTTCTGCGATGTTCCCAGCAAACGATGAAACAGGATCGGTACAGCCAAATATGGCTGTTTTCCACGATTGATTAGGATTCGGTGTGCATAACGTCTGTAAAAAATACGTCGCTTCCTGCACAGTTAATATGGCATGAATGTTATCGTTATTTATTTCATTGAGTTGAGCATGTAATTTCTGATAGTTAATATCAGCATGCTGCTTTTTAAAATCAAGATGATCTTCTAACCGATAATCATCATCAACAAGCGTTTTTAAAACCGAATCGTATTTCACAGCATCTCATTCCTTTGAATTTTACTTAAGTCAACGAACTATTTCCCTGTAAGGCTACTTTAACGGAAAAATGATGATTTTTAAATGTTAATAACGTTCAATCCGCAATTTTTCATTCTCCACAAAGAAACTCTTTACTTAAAAATGTTACGAGAAAGGGGAATCAAAAATACGTTATTTAAAGGCGATAACGCATCAAACTCTGCCGATAGCGCTACCTCGATAATAGCCAGATAATGGCACTTAAAACCGGGGATAAACTGCCTGTACGGCAGTGAACTCCGACTGCACTGCGACAGTGTCGGCTGGGAATTTCTAAGCTGCCTATGCGGCAGTGAACCTGTTCTGCGTGACCGGCAATATATCGTATCCTTTCTAAGCTGCCTATACGGCAGTGAACCGCAGCAAGGCAAGTTTGCGCTGGACAAGACATTTCTAAGCTGCCTATACGGCAGTGAACGAGTTGGCTATCGCTGCGCCTGAACGCCGCAATTTCTAAGCTGCCCATACGGCAGTGAACATCAACGCCGGACACACGCGAATACCTGAGTCTTTCTAAGCTGCCTATACGGCAGTGAACCCGGCTGATGGCAAATTTGCTGCATTCATCATTTTCTAAGCTGCCTATGCGGCAGTGAACAGACGTTAAACGGAAAAAGGATCTGTAATCATTTTCTAAGCTGCCTAACCGGCAGTGAACAGCCAACCATCGCCGCCCTCGCTGCCTGATACTTTCTAAGCTGCCTATACGGCAGTGAACTGGAAAGACAGAGAAACCGGAACGGTGTATGTTTTCTAAGCTGCCTATACGGCAGTGAACTGCAAAGCGTACCCAGGAGGACGATCCGCAATTTTCTAAGCTGCCTAACCGGCAGTGAACTTCTGGTTGACGCATACCGGCCCCAATGGCTGTTTCTAAGCTACCTAACCGGCAGTGAACGCTATCACCGTTGATGATGAAGTTCACAAACTTTTCTAAGCTGCCTATCCGGCAGTGAACGCACAACAAGCCAATTTTGCGCGTGAAGTTCATTTCTAAGCTGCCTATGCGGCAGTGAACTTCAAGCGCTAGGACGCGCTCAAGGCCGATTTTTTTCTAAGCTGCCTATGCGGCAGTGAACTCTGTACACCGTCGCGGCGGGCGTGTGCATAATTTCTAAGCTGCCTATGCGGCAGTGAACGAAACAGACGGCAGACCGCGCAACCAGTTATTTTTCTAAGCTGCCTATGCGGCAGTGAACACAGGCGGAGAAGGCGGCATTCAGGGAACAATTTTCTAAGCTGCCTATGCGGCAGTGAACATGCTGCGTATCGGATTTAACGGTACGTCTGTTTTCTAAGCTGCCTATGCGGCAGTGAACGGCCGTGCTGCTGGTCAACGTTTGGCTGCACATTTCTAAGCTGCCTATACGGCAGTGAACACAGTAGTGACATACACACAGATGAGGGAGTTTTTCTAAGCTGCCTATACGGCAGCTTAGAAAGTAAAGACCATGGCTAATTGGCCCGTGTCAAGGTTCACTGCCGTATAGGCAGCTTAGAAACATCGGAAGGCAATAGAGTGCCGCGCCTCATGGTTCACTGCCGTATAGGCAGCTTAGAAATACCAGTGAAGAAGGGAAAGATCCGGCATTAGGTTCACTGCCGTATAGGCAGCTTAGAAATGATTGGGAAGACACATTGCACATGAGGAATGGTTCACTGCCGTATAGGCAGCTTAGAAATTGCATGAGAACTCCTTGAGCCTGAACCATTGGTTCACTGCCGTATAGGCAGCTTAGAAATCAAGAATCCCAGCAAGGCGCAAAAAGTGGTCGTTCACTGCCGTATAGGCAGCTTAGAAAACCCGCCCATGAAAGGAAGGCCAGCACAAGAAGTTCACTGCCGTATAGGCAGCTTAGAAAGATGCTAAAAGCAAGTTGGATGATTTGCAGCGGTTCACTGCCGTATAGGCAGCTTAGAAAGATCGTGATTTGACGCTGGCGAAAGACACAATGTTCACTGCCTATACGGCAGTGAACATTCTGCTTACTCTCATTGCTGCGCTGTCATTCTTTCTAAGCTGCCTATACGGCAGTGAACCCCACATCCAGCACCTGCACACCTTCAGTCGTTTTCTAAGCTGCCTATACGGCAGTGAACAGCTATCGCCATTGCTACTGTGCTCATCCAGTTTTCTAAGCTGCCTATACGGCAGTGAACCCAGTCTAATATCAAGGGCGCTTGGATTAGTATTTCTAAGCTGCCTATACGGCAGTGAACTTTGTCGCCCGGGCGAAACTTAACAGTAATGCTTTCTAAGCTGCCTATACGGCAGTGAACTTAGTTGACCGAGTGTTTAGCCGTATCGGTGATTTCTAAGCTGCCTATACGGCAGTGAACACTACAGTTTGCTGAACCTCCGGTTCTAACCTTTTCTAAGCTGCCTATACGGCAGTGAACCCATGACACTGTTAGTGGACATGGCGCAGCAATTTCTAAGCTGCCTATACGGCAGTGAACGGTACGGAATCAGCCCCACTGACGATAGAGCGTTTTCTAAGCTGCCTATACGGCAGTGAACGCGTCAGGCCGTCGCCAGTTGGCAGGAACGGTTTTCTAAGCTGCCTATACGGCAGTGAACGTGGCGATGGCGGTGAATCCGCAGATGACGATTTTCTAAGCTGCCTATACGGCAGTGAACCTCTCCGAAGCAAAATAGCCGGCGCTGCTGCTTTTCTAAGCTGCCGTATAGGCAGCTTAGAAAGCGCAAGATAGAGCAATGGCAGCATCTCAGGCGTTCACTGCCGTATAGGCAGCTTAGAAAAGAAAGCGTCACAGTTACGAGGCCACCTGCTGGTTCACTGCCGTATAGGCAGCTTAGAAAAGCATGAGCGCCCATCGACATGGCCGTCATCGTGTTCACTGCCGTATAGGCAGTGAACATTTGACAGCCTGACAGTGTTACAGGGGATTTTTTCTAAGCTGCCTATACGGCAGTGAACAAGGCTCGCACAGAGTTGTCTGATTTTATTGTTTTCTAAGCTGCCTATACGGCAGTGAACTGCGCCTGCACAACGACAGGCACATTAAGAGATTTCTAAGCTGCCTATACGGCAGTGAACGTGAAGGTTCCGATGACCGATATGCGCAAAGCTTTCTAAGCTGCCTATACGGCAGTGAACATCTGATGCGTGTTCAGAACGATAAATTGTGATTTCTAAGCTGCCTATACGGCAGTGAACATTCTCACAGACATGCTGGCAAAGGTGGATGATTTCTAAGCTGCCTATACGGCAGTGAACCTTGAGCGTTCTACTACCGCCCGGAACTCAGGTTTCTAAGCTGCCTATACGGCAGTGAACTGCGCCGATGATTTTGTAATGGTTGTCGATAATTTCTAAGCTGCCTATACGGCAGTGAACGCCAGCATTCAGCTTACGCAGCATCGTTGAACTTTCTAAGCTGCCTATACGGCAGTGAACTGTAGCCCGATCACTCTAACGGTTTGTTTTATTAGTAGCAATTGCCGTTTTCCCTGCAAAAACCCTTTTTTTCAGCTCATCTGTAACTCATTGATTGTTAAGCCTGTGAAATAGGCCAAATAAAAAGGGTCTGTGTTTGGGTCATATTTTTTGCAGCCACCATTTTTTCTGAATATTTGTGATAATCTGATTTTCGTTAGTTTTCTGAAAATTATATTTTTTCTTTATCAAATAGTTAGCCTGCGACTCATTCCGCTGGCGTCACAGCTATTATCGATTACGGCAGAAAATACATTATGGATAACGCCTTTAGCCCTTCGGACTTAAAAACCATTCTGCATTCCAAACGCGCCAATGTTTATTATCTCCAGCATTGCCGCATTCTCGTTAACGGTGGCCGTGTCGAATATGTCACGGAGGAAGGAAACCAGTCTCTGTACTGGAATATTCCCATCGCCAATACCAGCGTGGTGATGTTGGGAACCGGCACCTCCGTCACACAGGCAGCGATGCGGGAATTTGCCAGAGCGGGCGTCATGATCGGTTTTTGTGGCGGCGGTGGTACTCCGCTGTTTGCAGCCAACGAGGCGGAAGTCGCGGTATCCTGGCTATCGCCACAGAGCGAATATCGGCCAACCGAGTATTTGCAGGACTGGGTCAGCTTTTGGTTCGATGATGAGAAAAGGCTGGCTGCCGCCATCGCTTTCCAACAGGTGCGAATAACACAAATTCGTCAGCACTGGCTGGGCTCGCGTCTGTCCCGCGAATCCCGCTTTACTTTTAAAGCCGACCATCTTCAGGCGCTTCTCGATCGCTATGAAAAAGGGCTAGCCGACTGCTGCACCAGCAATGACGTGCTGGTGCAGGAAGCGATGATGACCAAAGCCCTGTACAAATTGGCCGCCAATGCCGTGAGCTATGGCGACTTTACCCGCGCCAAACGCGGCGGTGGCACCGATCTGGCTAACCGCTTTCTCGACCACGGTAATTATCTCGCTTATGGGCTGGCCGCCGTCGCGACATGGGTGCTGGGCCTACCGCACGGGTTAGCCGTGTTGCACGGTAAAACTCGCCGTGGCGGGCTGGTATTCGACGTCGCCGATTTAATTAAGGACGCACTCGTGCTGCCACAAGCGTTTATTGCCGCGATGGAAGGCGAAGATGAGCAAGAATTTCGTCAGCGCTGCCTGACCGCATTCCAACAATCTGAGGCGCTGGATGTGATGATCGGCAGCTTGCAGGATGTCGCCAGCAAGCTAAGTCAGGTGGGGCGATGAACATTCTGCTGATTTCAGAATGCAATAAGCGCGCGCTGGTCGAAACCCGCCGGATACTGGATCAGTTTGCCGAACGCAAGGGCGAGCGCACGTGGCAAACCGCCATCACGCAGGAAGGGCTGAACACGCTACGCAAGCTGCTGCGCAAAACGGCGCGTCGTAACACGGCTGTCGCCTGTCACTGGGTTCGCAGCGCGAATCATACCGAACTGCTGTGGATCGTCGGTAATTTACGGCGTTTTAATGCACAAGGGAGCGTGCCGACCAACACCACCAGCCGCGATATTCTGCGCTCGAAAGATGAAAACCCGTGGCACAGCGCCGAGGTGTTTAGCCTGCTGGCCGCTATTGCTGGGTTATTTCACGATGTCGGCAAGGCCAATGCGCTATTCCAGACGGGGTTGAGCGGTACAGGCCCACGCAGCCAACCGTATCGGCATGAATGGGTATCGCTGCGGCTGTTTCAGGCCTTCGTGGGGGAGCAAGACGACAAAGGCTGGTTAACCGCGCTCAGCACAGTGACTCCAGAGGCAGAAACAACCCTACTGGCAGCCTTACAGCGGGATAAGCAAGCGCCCACTGGCAGTCCATTTCGCACTTTGCCGCCGCTGGCGCAGGTTATCGCCTGGCTGATTGTTTCACACCATCGGCTGCCTGTGTTCAACAAATCGGCAGAGCTTGCACCCAACAGCAGTGAACCCCAGCTCGACTATGCAGAAACATGGTTAACCGACCATCTCTCGGCACAATGGAATGCTCTCAATCATTGCAAGCTCGATGTCACGCCAGCCAATCTGGCACAGGTGTGGCAGTTTCCGCATGGCACGCCGCTACTCAGCAGCGTCTGGCGTGAGAAGGCGCGCAAGTTTGCAGGTCGAGCGCTAAAACTCCCCTCATTCATGCATTTCGCTCAGTTAGATCAACGGCTGACCGTGCATCTGGCGCGTCTCGCACTCATGCTGGCTGACCACCATTATTCAGCAGGCGCGGCAACGGTTGGCTGGCAGGATATGGCTTATTCAGTCTGGGCTAACACCGATCGCAAAACGGGGGAATATAAACAGAGGCTGGACGAACACTGCGTCGGCGTCGGGCAAAATGCTCTGCTGCTGGGGCGCAGCCTGCCGAACCTGCGCGATACGCTACCCGCAATTACTCGCCACAAAGGATTTCGTCAGCGCAGCACGCACCCGCGCTTTCGCTGGCAGGATCGCGCATTCGATCTCGCCTGTTCCATTCGGGAATCCAGCAAGCAACATGGTTTTTTCGGCGTCAACATGGCCTCGACAGGCCGGGGAAAAACCTTCGCTAACGCCCGAATTATGTATGGCTTGTCGGATGAAGCACTCGGTTGTCGCTTTTCTGTCGCGCTAGGGCTACGCACGCTGACGCTACAAACGGGTGATGCGCTACGGCAGCGCTTAAAGCTGGATGAAGACGACCTAGCGGTACTGATTGGCTCACAGGCCGTGCAAGATCTCCATGAAATGCAGTTGGAAAATGAGACGCGCCAACAAAACACCGCGCAGACGGGCAGTGAATCCGCCGACCCGTTGTTCTCTGAACATCAGTATGTTCGTTACGATGGCTCGCTGGACGATGGCAGGTTAAAGACGTGGCTGGAACGCAGCCCAACCTTGCATCAATTACTGAGTGCACCGGTGCTGATCACCACCATCGATCACCTGATGCCCGCCACAGAAAGTCTGCGCGGCGGCCACCAGATTGCCCCGATGCTACGGCTATTGACCTCCGATCTGGTACTCGATGAACCGGATGATTTTGGGCTGGAAGATCTTCCCGCGCTCTGCCGACTGGTGAACTGGGCAGGCATGCTGGGATCGCGTGTTCTACTTTCCTCGGCCACGTTGCCACCCGCGTTAATTCGCGCGTTGTTCGGTGCCTATCTTGATGGACGTGCTGCCTGGCAACAGGCTTACGGCACACCGAATACACCCTTGAGCGTGTGCTGCGGCTGGTTTGATGAATTTGATTGTCAGCATGAGCAGTACGGCGATGTGAAAGGCTTCATAACCAGGCACGATGCGTTCGTTCAGCAGAGGCTGAAGCATCTTACCAAAGAGGAACTCCCGCTCCGGCTAGCTTCCATTGTGCCCGTCAGCAGCCCCAGTAAAAATAAAGATGATGTTCATCTTGCCGTCGCACAAGCGATCCACCCACTGATACGCGATTTACATTCACAGCATCACCAACAGCATAAGAGCGGAAAAACCGTCTCGCTGGGGCTGGTCAGAATGGCAAACATCGACCCGTTGGTTGCCGTCGCCCGCCAGTTGCTTGCCGTCCCCTCACCGCCGGATACCTGTATTCACTACTGCATTTATCACAGCCAACATCCGCTGGCGATGCGTTCCTATATTGAGCAACGGCTCGATGCCGCGCTGATGCGCAACGACGCCGATGCACTATGGCAGGTGGAGGAGATTCGTCAGGCAATAGAAAACGCGCCACAGCAGCATCATATCTTTGTAGTGTTAGCGACCTCGGTCGCCGAAGTGGGTCGTGACCACGACTACGATTGGGCGATTGTCGAGCCCAGCTCAATGCGTTCATTCATCCAACTCGCCGGACGCATATTGCGCCACCGGCAGGATGAACAACATGTGCCTAAAACCCCCAATATCTGCCTACTTAGCCACAATATTCGCGCGCTGAGAGGGGAAGATATCGCGTACTGTAAACCCGGCTTTGAGTCAAAAGACGAACGGCTGGATACGCACGACCTTCGTCAGCTATTACAGGAGGAGGACTACCGTCATCTCAACGCCGCACCGCGCATTGTGCAACCGGCGACTCTCACCAAACCGTTTTCACTGGTGGCGTTAGAACATGCTGTTTTAGGAAAAACGCTGCTTGGCCTCACAAATCAAAAGCTCGATGGCCTGAAACGCCCGCCCGCCGCCTTCTGGTGGCGCGCACATCCGCACTGGAACGGTGAATTGCAGCGGCGCACGCCCTTTCGAAAATCCGACAGAGATGAACCGTATACCCTGTGGATCGCCGATGACGATGAAGATGCCGTTTTCATGATACCTGACGACGGCCCCAGTAAATGGAAGCAAAGCGATGTGATCCGCCCCACGTCACTGCACATGGCTGAAGGCGTTTGTGCGTGGGTCGATCCCGATTACCACGCCTTATACCAGCGGCTGGCGGACGAGAAACAGTGGGAACTCAAACGGGTTAGCGCCCGCTTCGGCGAAATTCGCCTGCGGGAAGACGAGGAAAAAGACTGGCTCTGGCACCCACTGCTGGGGGTGTTCGGACAGTGACAAGAATAACAATAGGAGGAGGAATGGAAGAAAGCAGACTGACACAGTTCATCGTGTCCTACATCAGCGCCCGAAAGCAAACCAAGCTGGATGCATTCGATAAAGAAGCGGAGAAGAAACGTGCGGCGCTCAGCGGTGAAGCGTTAGCCGCAGAGGAATTGGAGCTGGCCGAGAAGCGGCGAGAGATAGAGCAAAAACATGAGGTTCGCGCGTGGTTAACCGATGCCGCCAGCCGCGCCGGACAAATCAGTCTGGTCACCCACGCGCTGAAATTTACCCACAGCGATGCCAAAGGCACCAGCGTCTTTAGCACCGGAACGGTAGCAGATGCCAAAACGCTTTCGACCTCAACACTGGCACAACCCGCTATCGATGCCGTGGGAAACGCCGCCGCCCTCGATGTCGCCAAACTGCTCCAGACTGAGCACGACGGGGATTCGCTGGTCGCGGCCCTACAGCGTGACGATCACCGTGCATTAGAAAAACTGGCAGAAAACCCGGAACAGCTCGCACAGTGGCTGGCGGGGTTTCAGCAGGTCTTCACCGATCGCCAGCCCAGCTCACATAAGCTAGCCAAACAGATCTATTTCCCACTAAAAAACGGTGAATACCATCTGTTAAGCCCGCTGTACTCCTCATCGCTGGCGCAAGCGCTCCACCAGCGGATTAATGCCGTGCGCTTTGGTGAGGAAGCCAAAGCGATTCGTCAGGCGCAAAAAGCGAATCAGTGGCACGACCAACTCTCCATCAGCTACCCCTATCTGGCGGTACAGAATATGGGCGGCACCAAGCCGCAAAATATTTCTTCACTCAATAGCAGCCGCAGCGGCCGTTCCTATTTGCTCAGTAGCGCACCGCCACAGTGGAACAGCGTTGAAAAACCGCCGCAGCAGCATGAATGCATTTTCCGTCCACGCGGCGAGGTGGACTATCACACCCGAGCGACCTTAGCGCAGATGCAGCGCTTTCTGCTTAGCGTCAAAGAGGTGGAAAACAATCGTGACATTCGTCAACAGCGCCTGCGTTATCTCGACCAGTTGATCGATCAGCTCTTCTTTTATATCTCCAGCGTGCAAAACCTGCCCTCCGGCTGGAGCGCAGAGTCTGAACTGAAACGCGCCCAGCAGCTGTGGCTCGATCCTTATCGTGCAGAAACGGATACGGTTTTCCGCCGCGAGCGTGAAGCAGGAGACTGGCAAAAGGCAGTGGCCTACGATTTTGGCCGCTGGCTGAACCGTCGGCTCAAGCATGAAGAGTTGATCTTCGGCGAAGTCGAACGCCGCGAATGGTCTACCGCCGCGCTGTTCAAACGCCGGATGCGTGAAATGGAAAGCGCACTGAAAGAGGATCTGGCATGAGCACATTACTTATCCTGCGGCGTATCAAAGTCGAAAATGCCAACGCCATTGCCGGGTTGACCTATGGCTTCCCCGCTATTACGCACTTTCTCGGCTTTACCCATGCGCTGTCACGCAAGTTACAAACCAGCCACGGGCTAACGCTGGACGGCTGCGGCGTGGTGAGCCATCAACATCAGCTACACGCCTACGGTTCTAGCTGGGAACGGAGTTTTGCCCTGACCCGCAATCCATTGACCAAAGAAGCGAAAACCGCTGCTTTCAATGAAGAAGGCCGCATGCATATGACCGTCTCGCTGTTAATCCGCTGTGAGGGGCAGATTCCGGCGGATACCACGGCATTGTGTGATTTCCTCACCCAGCAGGCACAGTGCCAGCGACTGGCGGGCGGCACCATTGTTGATATCGAACGCGTCACCATCCAGTCATTACCCAGCGACGAAGCGGAAACTCGTAAAGTTATGCGCCGTTTGTTACCTGGCTTTGTACTAAAAGATCGCACATCACTGCTGCATGACCATTTCCAAACGCTACAGCAGGACAATCCGCAAGCGGAACTGATTGATGCCTGGCTGGATTTCGCCGCGTTAAAAATGCGGGCAGAGCGTGATCCCAACGGGAGCAATGTACAGTGGCAGTACCAGCCCAAACCCGGTGGTGGCGGCTTTCTGATCCCGTTAATGATCGGCTACCGCGCCATTTCGCCGCTTTATGCCCCCGGCGAAGTCGATAAAACCCGCGATCCGCACACGCCATTCTGTTTTGCCGAAGCCGCCTACGGCATCGGGGAATGGCAAGGCGCGCATCGCATCAGTGATATCCGCCAGATACTCTGGGAGTACGACTATCAGAACGGCGATTATCACTGCCGCCAATTAGCAGACACCCATTCAGCAGCAGAAGACACTTCCTACGAATTCGATGACTAAAAAGGACGATATCATGGCAAAAGCACCAACAAGTTTAAAAACTGCGTCAGTACTGGCTTTTGAACGCAAGCTGGCGAATTCGGACGCGGTAATGTACGCAGGCAACTGGGCGCAGCAGGATAACTGGACGCCGATTGCCATTCAGGAGAAATCGGTGCGCGGGACGATCTCCAACCGCCTGAAAAATGCCCTCACCAGCGACCCCGCCAAGCTGGATGCAGAAATTCAGAAAGCTAACCTGCAAACCGTAGACGTTGCCGCCCTTCCCTTCGGAGCCGATACCCTGAAAGTCGTGTTTACCCTGCGGGTGCTCGGTAATCTGGCGCAGCCCTCGGTCTGTAACGATCAGGATTACCAAACCGCGCTGGGTAACATCATCACCGGATACGCTCAGGATCAGGGTTTTGGCACACTGGCGGCACGCTATGCGGAAAATATCGCGAACGGCCGTTTTCTGTGGCGCAACCGCGTCGGGGCGGAAGCCATTCGGGTGGTCGTTACCACAGGCGAACTGCGTTGGGAATTTAACGGCGAAGACTATTCGCTGCGTGAGTTCAGCCAACCAACCGGTGACCTTGCAGCACTGGCACAGGCGATTGAGCAAGGGTTGGCTGGCGACTCATCGGTGCTTTTTACCGTGGAAGCCTATGTGCAGTTAGGCAACGGGCAGGAAGTCTTCCCGTCTCAGGAACTGGTGCTCGATGAAAAAGCGCGTAACGGCAAGAGCAAGATTCTCTATCAGGTGAATGACGTCGCCGCGATTCACTCGCAGAAAATCGGTAACGCGCTACGCACCGTTGATGACTGGTATCCGGCGGCGGATGAAGCGGGCCCGATTGCCGTCGAACCCTACGGTTCCGTCACCAGCCGGGGTAAAGCCTACCGCCAACCCAAGGAGAAGATGGATTTTTACACGCTGCTGGATAACTGGGTGATTAAAGGGGATGTTCCTGCACCGGAGCAGCAGCATTACGTGATTGCCACGCTGATTCGCGGCGGCGTGTTTGGTGAAAAAGGCGAATAAGGTGGCGGTATGGATCACTACATTGATATTCGCGTCCAGCCCGACCCTGAGTTCACGGCTTCGCAGCTCTTGAACGCGCTGTTTGCCAAACTGCACCGAGCACTCGGACAGGTGGCGGATGGCAAGATTGGGATCAGCTTTCCCCAAGTGGGTAAAACGCTGGGGGAATGTTTGCGGCTGCACGGTACAAAAGAGGCGCTCTCTACGCTGGATCAAACGGCCTGGCTGAAAGGATTGCGGGATTACACATTGATTTCTGAGTGTAAAGCCGTACCCAACGGCGTGAAATTTCGCACCGTGCGCCGCGTTCAGCTCAAGAGCAGCGCAGAACGGTTGCGTCGACGCTCGGTGAACAAAGGCTGGCTGACGGAAGCGGAAGCCGCAGCACGCATTCCCGACGCGGTGGAAAAACGCAGCGCCCTGCCGTTTGTGCAAATCAAGAGCTTGTCCAACGGGCAGATGTTTTTCGTGTTTGTGGAACATGGCCCGTTACAAGATGCTCCTATCGCCGGATGCTTTTCCTCCTACGGCCTAAGCGCAGAAGCCACCGTCCCTTGGTTCTGACCCTTTTTTGGCGACCAGCTGCAAATCATTGATTTTTAATTGCAGTTGGTCGCCCTAGTAAAAAGGGTTTTTCGCGATAAAATGAATATTCTCTTTAACAATCTGTTGGTTAGCGTAAAAACTTAACGGTTCACTGCCGCATAGGCAGCTTAGAAAGGCATCTCATCCGGCACTACAGACAGGGGTGGGTTCACTGCCGCATAGGCAGCTTAGAAATTCATGCCACTGGATGAGCACAGTAGCAATGGGTTCACTGCCGCATAGGCAGCTTAGAAAGCCAACTACAGCATCGTCGAATGCGTTATCGCGTTCACTGCCGCATAGGCAGCTTAGAAACGCCAAATTTCAGGCTGTGCTAACGCGTGATCGTTCACTGCCGCATAGGCAGCTTAGAAAGTACACCTCGCGAGCCATGCTTAACCATACCAGTTCACTGCCGCATAGGCAGCTTAGAAACGGCCCGTACCGTTGCAGTCCCTACAGGCAGTGTTCACTGCCGCATAGGCAGCTTAGAAAAACGCTCCAGACAAACGACGCCGTGACCTCGAGTTCACTGCCGCATAGGCAGCTTAGAAACTTGAGCAGCAGTTAGCAGCAGAACGGGCGAAGTTCACTGCCGTGCAGGCAGTTCAGCGATTATCGGAATGCGTCGCTGGCGCGACGCATTCTTGAGGACTATTCCCCGCTGAGGGTGACCACCAGCGAGCGGCTACCGCCGTGGTTGCGGTGCTCGCACAGGTAGATGCCCTGCCAGGTGCCGATGTTCAGGCGTCCGTTGGTGATGGGAATCGTTAGACTGTTGCCCAGCAGACTACCTTTTAGGTGCGCGGGCATGTCGTCGCTACCTTCATATGTATGGCGGTAGTACGGCTCATCCTCCGGCACTAAGCGATTAAAAAAGCTCTCGAAATCCTGCCGCACCGTGGGGTCGGCATTCTCGTTAATCGTTAGCGCCGCCGAGGTGTGTTTGATGAACACCTGCATCAGCCCGACGTTTATCTGGCGCAGTCCAGTAACCTGCGCCAGTATTTCGTCAGTCACCAGATGGAAGCCTCTGGCTTTCGGCTTCAGGCGGATTTCATATTGCATCCACATCGCCGCCCCCTGCTATCAGGCTTCGCGTGCCAGAATCGGCCGCAGGAAGCGTGCAGTGTGGGACTGTTCGCACTCTGCCACCGTTTCCGGCGTGCCGGAGACCAAAATTTCTCCGCCGCCGCTGCCGCCTTCTGGCCCTAAATCGACAATCCAGTCAGCCGTTTTAATGACATCCAGATTGTGCTCAATCACCACGATGGTATTACCTTGATCGCGCAGCTGATGCAGAACGGTAAGAAGCTGCTGAATATCGGCAAAGTGCAGGCCGGTCGTAGGTTCGTCGAGAATATACAGCGTCTGTCCGGTTCCGCGTTTTGACAACTCGCGCGACAGTTTCACACGCTGCGCTTCCCCACCGGACAACGTGGTGGCCGACTGCCCAAGGCGAATGTAGGACAGGCCGACGTCGATCAGCGTTTGCAGCTTCCGCGCCAGCGCCGGAATGGCATCAAAGAACCCTCGCGCTTCTTCGATGGTCATATCCAGCACTTCATGAATGCCTTTGCCTTTGTATTGAATTTCCAGCGTTTCGCGGTTGTAGCGCTTGCCTTTGCACTGGTCGCACGGCACATAAACATCCGGCAGGAAGTGCATTTCGACCTTAATTACGCCGTCGCCCTGACAGGCTTCGCAGCGTCCACCGCGCACGTTAAAGCTGAAACGGCCGGGGTTGTAACCACGAGTACGCGCTTCCGGCACGCCGGCAAACAGTTCACGAATCGGCGTGAAAATTCCGGTGTAGGTTGCCGGATTGGAGCGCGGCGTACGGCCAATCGGGCTTTGATCGATATCGATCACCTTATCGAAATGCTCCAGCCCCTGAATCTCACGGTGAGCGGCAGGTTCCGCCAGCGTCGCGCCGTTCAACTGACGCTGCGCCAGCGGGAACAAGGTATCGTTGATGAGGGTCGATTTACCCGATCCCGACACACCGGTGATGCAGGTAAATAACCCAACCGGCAGCGTCAGCGTGACATCTTTCAGGTTATTGCCCTTGGCGCCAATCAGCTTTAGCACTTTAGTGGGATCCGCAGGCACGCGCTGTTTCGGGATTTCGATCTTGCGTTTACCGCTGAGGAACTGCCCCGTCAGCGAATCCGGCACCGCCATGATCTCTTCCATCGTGCCTTCTGCGACAATCTGGCCGCCGTGCACACCCGCACCGGGGCCGATATCAATCACATGGTCGGCGGCACGAATCGCATCTTCATCATGTTCCACCACAATGACGGTATTGCCCAGATTACGCAGGTGAATCAGGGTTTCCAGCAGACGCTCGTTGTCACGCTGATGCAGGCCGATGGACGGCTCATCCAGTACGTACATCACGCCAACCAGTCCGGCACCGATCTGGCTCGCCAGACGAATACGCTGCGCCTCGCCGCCGGACAGCGTTTCCGCCGAACGGGAGAGCGACAAATAGTTCAGCCCGACATTCACCAGAAACTTCAGCCGATCGCCAATCTCTTTCAGCACCTTCTCGGCGATTTGGGCGCGTTGCCCGCTGAGCTTCATATTCTGGAAAAACGTCATCGCATGGCCGATGCTCATATCGGAAATCTGCGGCAATGTCGTCTGTTCAACGAACACGTTACGCGCTTCTTCACGCAGGCGCGTTCCGCCGCAGCTGGCACAGGAGCGGTTGCTGATGAATTTCGCCAGCTCTTCGCGCACCGCTGTGGATTCCGTCTCTTTATAGCGGCGCTCCATGTTGTGCAGCACGCCTTCAAACGGATGACGACGCACCGAGGTGTCGCCGCGATCGTTGATATATTTGAATTCGACGTTCTCTTTACCGGAGCCGTACAGAATCACTTTCTGCACCGCGGCACTCAGGCTTTCAAATGGGGCATCGACGTCAAATTTGTAATGCTCCGCCAGTGAGCGCAGCATCTGGAAATAGTAGAAGTTACGGCGATCCCAGCCGCGAATCGCACCCCCCGCCAGCGACAGCTCGGCATTTTGCACCACGCGGGACGGATCGAAGAATTGCTGCACACCCAGACCATCACAGCTTGGGCACGCGCCCGCCGGATTGTTGAACGAGAACATACGCGGTTCCAGTTCGTGCATGCTGTAGCCACACACCGGACAGGCAAAGTTCGCCGAGAACAGCAGTTCAGGCTGCGTCGGGTCGTCCATATCCGCCACCACCACACTACCGCCGGACAGATCCAGCGCGGTTTCAAACGACTCTGCCAGCCGCTGCGCCAAATCTTCGCGCACTTTAAACCGGTCAACGACGACTTCGATGGTGTGCTTTTTCTGTAATTCCAGCTTCGGCGGATCGGACAGATCGCACACTTCGCCGTCGATACGGGCGCGGATATAGCCCTGTGAGGCCAGGTTTTCCAGCGTCTTGCTGTGCTCGCCTTTGCGATCTTTCACAATCGGTGCCAGCAGCATCAGGCGCTTACCTTCCGGCTGCGCCAGCACGTTGTCCACCATCTGGCTGACCGTCTGCGCATCCAGCGGCACATCGTGCTCCGGGCAGCGCGGTTCACCCACGCGAGCAAACAGCAAACGCAGGTAGTCATGAATTTCGGTAATCGTCCCGACCGTGGAACGCGGGTTATGCGAGGTGGATTTCTGTTCGATAGAGATGGCGGGCGACAGCCCTTCTATATGATCGACGTCCGGTTTTTCCATCAGCGACAAAAACTGACGGGCGTAGGCGGAGAGAGATTCCACATAGCGCCGCTGCCCTTCGGCATACAGCGTGTCAAACGCCAGCGATGACTTACCCGAGCCCGACAAACCGGTGATTACGATCAGCTTGTCACGAGGGATTATCAGGTTGATATTCTTGAGATTATGGGTACGAGCACCACGAACTTCGATCTTATCCATTCACACATTTCCCGGAATAAAAACGGTTTGTCATCGCCTCTCGAAGGGAGAGAACCGGTACGAAACGAGCAATTATGGCACAAAAAAAACTGAATGGATATCCAGTATTAAACCCGTTTACTTTGCAAACGCTGCAAATCTCACTTTCATTTCTGAAGCCATTTCGCAGGTATGACAGAGAGTTTTCCCATGGTAAGATTGATCGTTTAGACTTAGAAAATAAATCTACCGATTCATCAGGAGACGAGCATGGCCAGCAGAGGCGTTAATAAAGTGATTCTTGTCGGGAATCTGGGTCAAGACCCGGAAGTCCGCTATATGCCGAATGGTGGTGCAGTTGCCAACATCACGCTGGCTACGTCGGAAAGCTGGCGTGACAAGCAAACCGGTGAGCAGAAAGAGAAGACCGAATGGCACCGTGTCGTGCTGTTCGGCAAACTGGCAGAAGTCGCGGGCGAATACCTGCGCAAAGGCTCTCAGGTTTACATCGAAGGCGCACTGCAAACCCGTAAATGGGCCGATCAGGCTGGCGTAGAGCGCTACACCACCGAAGTCGTCGTTAACGTCGGCGGCACCATGCAGATGCTGGGTGGACGCCAGGGCGGCGGCGCACCAGCAGGCGGTAACGCAGGTGGCAGTCAGCAACAAGGCGGCTGGGGTCAACCTCAGCAGCCGCAGGGCGGCAACCAGTTCAGCGGCGGCGCGCAATCTCAACAGCGTCCGGCACAGAACCATTCCTCTACAAACCATGCTCCGGCACAAAGCAACGAACCGCCAATGGATTTCGACGACGACATTCCGTTCTAAGTTGAACGTAGAGTTGATTGTTTAGAAACCCTATCTAAGACCCCGAACGTTCGGGGTTTTTTTACGATGTTAAACGCGAATAAAGAAACAAGGGATGGCAATTCAGGCCACAAACCGCACGTTTGTGGAAATGATAAACCCTATCGACCACAGCGCTATTGATTCGACTTGGGCATCGGCCGCCAGTCCACTTTTATGGGATACGCTTTGAAGTTATAGTCGATACCGTACGAGTGCTGCCTGCCAGCAAGGCTGCATTTACCGAAAAAAGAGTATTCCCCGTTGTATCGCTCTGGAGGTGTCGAAATCACGATGTTTCCGCAGCAGTCTGGATAAATACACGCTGTCGTGTGGGTAAATACAATATAGCCAGCCTCGGTTCTGCTAAATAACCTATCGGCATAAAGCTGTTTACATTCCTCTTTATTCGGCGCGCCAGAGACCAAAATACGGAGATTGTCATAATATCCCACCACCACCACGCCAAATATCACCCCGAATGCGGCGACATACGCCCACAGCGGCAAGTTGATCGCAGGATGAATCTGCATAAAATCCGCGACAAGACTCAACCCCGGTAATAAACAAACAGCCACAAAGCTGACGATGAACTTACCCTGTTCTGCACGTGATATTTCCTTATAGACACGCACCGTATTTTCACCCGCCAGATTGGTGTATTGCCCATGGTGATGATTAACGTGGACGACACCGGATTCATTGTTGATAACCGTTTGATGTTCGCCAGTGTTTCTCTGTTGAATATCCATCACTCCCTCCTTAGATACAAAAAACCCGCATGATAAGAGATTTGAGCACAGCATGAATGAACCTGCCACTTTAGCCTACTTCATCCACAGCCTATGTCAGTTTAGATCGTAACGAATTGGTCTGGTTCCATTTCAATAAGTGGAGGGGCATATCCATCTATTTGATTGCTATTTTATTCCGGTAAATATCAGCCTGATTGCCATCACCTATCCACGAAAATATGAGAGTAAAATGATGAATAGAGACCAAGAAATTATTGTTAATTCCGTTGAGCCAGAAGATCACGAGCAGTGGCTGCCCTATTGGAAGCGTTATCAGGAATTCTATAAGGTGCAGCTTTCCGATGAGGTCACGGAAGTCACCTGGAGCCGCTTTTTTAAAGCCGATATCCCTGTGTATTGCGCGGTAGCGAGAGAAGGATTAGACATTGTGGGCTTCGCGCACTTTGTTTTTCACGATTCCACATGGGGAGTAAACTCTTATTGTTACTTAGAAGATCTTTTCGTTGATCCCACCGCTCGCGGTAAAAACGTTGGCAAAAAACTGATTGAATACGTGAGAGAAAAGGCACAAGAAAAAAACTGCGATCGGCTGTATTGGCATACTCAGGAAACCAATAAAACAGCTCAGCGGCTTTATGATTGGGTAGCGGAAAAACCGGGTGTTATCGAATATAGAATGCCGCTTTAATTATAGTATTTATGCAGAAATATAGTACTTATGCAGAAACTATAGTGCTTATGCGGAGTGAAACTTCCCTGTAAATAACACCCCGCCTACTCCACCCGCCGTACCGATTCTCTGACCACCACCTGCCCGGCTAGCTCGGTGCGCTGGGCAATACCCAGCGCCTGTGCAGGCGTCATTTGCTGCGCCAGCAGCTGTAGCGCCGCGCGGGCGATGGTCTCAAACGGCAAATGCACCGTGGTGAGTGAAACCGGCAGCATGTCGAACGGCAGGATGTCGTCCATCCCCATCACCGATATGTCCTCCGGCACTCGTAGCCCGTGCTGATATAGCGCATCAATCACACCAATGGCCTGATTATCCGCGGCGCAGAAAATCGCGGTAACACCCAATCTGTCGGGGTTAGCCGTCAGCCAGCGCAGCAGCGCGTCACGCGCCGTACGCGGATGGAAATCCGGCAGCGAGAGGATCAGATCCTCATCCACCGCAATCCCCGCCTGCATGAGCGCATCCCGATAGCCGCGCTCGCGCTGTTTGATCGTCATGCGCGACGTCCAGGTCAGATGCAGGATCCGCGTATGCCCTTGTTCGATCAGGTAACGCACTCCCGCCGCCGCCGCGTAGTGGTTGGCGGGCGTGACGCTGCTCAGGCGCATTGAGGGATCTTCACCGTTGATCAGCACCGCCGGAATCCCGCTTTCCGCCACGGCGTTCAGCAGCGTCGGGTGATCGTCATTCACAATCAGAATGCCGCTCTCTTTTCCGCCCTGAAGCTCGCGCAATAACTGCTGTTCGTTAATGGTGTCGTGCTCCCCCAGAAACGGACGCAGTTGGATGTTGCGTTGCAGGCAGAGCGTTTTCAGGGCGTTAATCAGCGTCAGCGACACCAGATTGTACTCGCTCTCCAGCATCAGGTTGCGCGGCGTCGCCAGCAGAATGTGGCGCAGCGGTTCCGTCTGCGCGACAGTCGCTTTGGCCACTTTATGCAACGGATAGCCCTGCTCGGTGGCAATCGCCATGATGTGCTGCCTGACTTTGGCGCTGATCGGTGCCGTCCCGTTCAGCGCGCGCGAAACCGTGCTAATAGAAACCCCCGCGCGGTCGGCAATATCCTTGAGTGTCGCCATTATTTCATCCCCGTGTTGGCAATCCCCGTCGTGATGTATTTTTGCAGGAAGACGAACACCGCCGTCACCGGCAGAAGCGAGAGCATCGTCATCGCCAGTATATAGTGCCACTGCACCGAGAACTGCCCCTGAAACGCGTTCAGACCGATTTGCAGCGTAAAATTATCCTGACTGGAGAGGACGATCAGCGGCCAGAGGAAGTCATTCCAGCGCCAGATCACCGAGAAGATCGCCAGCACCGCCAGCGCAGGTGCGGTCAGCGGCAGGATGATCTTCCAGTAAATACGGAACTCGCTGGCGGCATCGATGCGCGCGGCTTCGATCAGCTCATCGGGGATCGTCAACATATATTGCCGCAGCAGGAATACGCCGGTCGGCGTCGCCACCGTGGGAATAATCACGCCCCACAGGTTATCGCCCATGTTCAGGCCAATCACCACCAGGAACGTCGGCACCATCACCACCGACAGCGGAATCATCATCGTGGAGAGAAACAGCGTCAGCACCGTACCGCGCCCGCGAAATTCGTATTTCGACAGCGCAAACGCCGCCATCGAACTGAGCAACAGGGTCAGCAGCGTCGCCATCACCGTCACGAACACGGTGTTCTTCAGGTAGGTGGCAAAGTGGAACTTCGTTATCGGCGTTGTGTAGTTCTCCGTCTCCAAATGTAAGGCCTTCATTGGCACCAGATCTTTCGTCGATACACGCACCACCTCACTTGGCGCATCCGGGTTCACCAGCTGTGCAATCAGGCCGATGCGCCTGACCAGTGCCATAGTTTTCGCTTCGCCGTCTTCCTGCTTAACCTGCCACAGCTCCAGCGGCTTCGGGTACTCCGGCAACGTGATAGTATCCGCCGCCTGCGGCAGAAAGCTGGGCGGAAAACGGTTGATCTCTGCGGGCGTTTTGAACGACGACATCGCCGCCCACATCACCGGAATCATCACCAGCAGCGTACCCACCACCAGCCAAACCCAGCTCATGATATCCGTGATGTGAATGCGCCCCGGGTGACGGGTACGGGTGAGAAATGCGATTATTTTCATCATGGCTCCCGTTATTTTTTCCCTTCCAGCCGACGCGTCAGCAGGAACTGTAACGCCGTCAGGATCATCAATACCACGCCCATCAACACCGAGGCCGCCGAAGCCAGCCCGTAGAGCGACGCGTTTGACGAAAAGGCCGTCTGGTAGATGTACTGCACGATAAAGCTGTTGGCCGTACCGGGGCCGCCGCCGTTGGTGAGCACCCAGGCTTCATCGAAAATCTGCACGCTGTTGATGGTCAGCAGAATCACCACCACCAGAATGTTCGGTGCCAGCAGCGGCAGCGTCAGGCGATAAAAACCACGCCAGCGCGAGGTGCCGTCCACCGCCGCCGCCTCGTAGATATCACGCGGGATCGCCTGCAATCCGGCCAGCAGGATCAGGGTATAAAACCCGACGTGAAACCAGACGGAGACAAACACCACCCAGAAACGCGATAGCGTCGGGTCGAGCAGGAAGGTAATCGGCTGCCCGCCCAGCGACGACAGCACCAGATTCAGCAGGCCGTTGCGGTTAAGGAACCACTGCCAGATCAGGCCCACCACCACCGGCGACAGCAGCACCGGATAGAAGAACATGGCGCGGAAAAAGCCACGGGCGATAATCTTGCGGTTGAGGATCAGCGCCGTTACCAGCGCCACCAGCAGCGTGCAGAGCACGTTGAAAAAGGTAAACGACACCGTGTTGTAGACGCCCGTCCAGAACAGATCCTGTTCACAGGTGGATGGCTCGGCGTAGTTGCCGCAGCTCAGCAGCGTGGAAAAGTTATCCACGCCGACGTAAGGGCGTTCCCACAGCAGGATATTGGTGCCGCCGGTAAAGGCGTAGCACACCGCCAGCAGAATCGGAATAAAGACAAAAACGGCGAACAGCAGCATATTCGGCGCGATAAAAAACCACGGCATCACTTTGCGGCCACCGAGTTTTTGTAGCAGATTCACCGCTTTTTCCACTGGCGTGACCAGCTTGTCGATCAGCGATCCTGCGGGCAGTAAGGCAATTTTTTTCATGTCGTCCTCTCCCGTCGCGATAATTAGTGCTCGGTACAGCGCGGCAATGTGTCATCCGTTTTGCCGTCGAACAGATGGCAATACGTCGGCGGGAAGCGGACGAACACCGATTCACCTGCGGCGAACTCACGGTGCTGCGCCAGATGGACGATCATCTCATCGTCAATACCGCCCATTCGCCCGTAGATAAAGGTTTCATGCCCCATCATCTCGCAGCGATCGACGCACAGCGCCATGCCCTCGCCGTCCTCAACCAGCTCACAGTGTGAAGGACGAATGCCGAGTGTGACGTTCTGCCCGACGGTGCCGATAAACGGCAGCACCAGACGATTGCCGGACGGGCACTGCACCTCAACGCCGTCCGCGCAGGTGGCGACGATCTGCGCCGGAAACATATTCATGCGCGGTGAACCAATGAAGCCGGCGACAAATTTATTTTTCGGCCGATTGAACAGTTCCAGCGGCGTGCCAACCTGCTCGATGCGACCGGCGTTCAGTACCACAATGCGCTGCGCCATCGTCATCGCTTCCACCTGATCGTGAGTCACATAAATCATGGTGGTGCGCAGTTTCTGATGCAGGCGAGACAGCTCGCCGCGCGTCTGCACGCGCAGCTTGGCATCCAGATTGGAAAGCGGTTCATCAAACAGGAACAGGTCAGGTTCACGCACGATCGCACGACCAATCGCCACGCGCTGCTGCTGCCCACCCGACAGCGCACGCGGTCGGCGATCCAGATAAGGTTCCAGCCCCAGCATGCGGGCGGCTTCATCAATGCGACGGATGATTTCGTCTTTGGGGAAGTGCAAGTTCTCCAGCCCGAACGCGAGATTCTTGCGCACCGAAAGGTGCGGATAGAGCGCGTAAGACTGGAACACCATCGCAATCTTGCGCTCTGCTGGCGTGAGATCGTTCACCTTGTGGTTGTCGATCAACAGCTCACCGCTGCTGATCTCTTCCAGCCCGGCAATCATGCGCAGCAGCGTGGATTTTCCACAGCCCGACGGCCCCACAAAGACCATGAACTCGCCATCATGAATCGTTAAGTCCACGCCTTTGATGATGTTCACCGCACCATAGTTTTTGTGGACGTTTTTTAGTTCAAGACTCGCCATTGTCAGCCCTCGCAAACAGAATCTAACTGTGCCAATAACATCAGCATGACCAGCGCCTGCCCGTAAGGCACGGCGACATTGGGAATATCGCGATAGAACTGTAAGTCGTGTCCCATCGCTGTGCCGTCCGAGACACCCTGTACCACGCCCTGTGCGTCAATCTGCGCCACCACGGCGGCATAGCCTTTTTCCAGTACGTCCTGCGGGAAATCGTGCAGCATGCCCAATCGACGCGCCGTCAGAATCCCGGCGATAAATCCGGCGCTGGCGGAGGTCTCCAGCGGCGAATCTGGGTCATCCAGCAGCGTGTGCCACAGGCCAGACTCGTGCTGGCAACGTGCCAGCGTTGTCGTTTGCTGCTCCAGAATCGCTTCCAGCGTGCGCAATACCGGCGCGGACAGTTGATCCTCCGCCAGCACTCGCATTTCCGGCAGCACCAGCGTGATCCAGGCGTTGCCGCGTCCCCAGAATGCATTGGCATAGTGATGGCGACCGACAAACGTCCAGCCGTGATACCACAGCCCGCTACGCACATCGGCCAGATAGCGCGCATGCGTAACGAGCTGATATTCCGCTTCTTCGATCAGATCGCGGCGGGAGAGCAATTTCCCCGCCACCACCAGAAACAGACCGGCCATAAACAGCGTGTCGTCCCACAATTGCCCGGTGTTTGGCCGCTCTTTCACCGTGTGCTGGAAGCCGCCGTCCTCGGTTTTCGGTAGCGAGTGCAGCAGCCAGTCCGCCCAGTCACTCACGGTTTCACGCCACTGCGCGGGCGCATCCGGTTTGTCCTGACACAGCAACGCCAGCACCAGCATCGGCGCCGTCGAGTTGATCTGACGCGGCGGCAGCCCGGCATCCAGCTTTTGCTGATACCAGTTCGCCAGCGTCGTCAGCATGGTGTCGTCCTGCGTCAGATGCGCCAGCTTCCAGAAACCGTACAGCCCGACGCCGACTTCCCAATCCCACTCTTCGAATTGAATCGTCAGTCCGGCGTCCGGCGTGTCGTCCTGCGTCACGCTGTCGATTGCTTTCAGGCGGCAAAATGCCCGCGCCACCTGCGCCAGCAGCGCTTCGGTTTGTTGTCGGTTAAGTGAACCTGTCTGCATGTCATGGGTTTCCTGTGTTGAACTGCGGGACGACCGGGACATCGTCGGGAAAAATGAAAGGCTGCTGCGCCACGCTGAATCCTGCTTTGTGGCTAAAGGCCAATTCGCCGTAATCGGGATCGTCGATACGCACGCCGTCGCTGTCCTGTATCAGCGAACGCCCTCGGAAGCGGGCAGCGAATGCGGCGAATCCTTGTGCGCCGTCGCCGCTGTCCACGGCAACGAACCACACGTTCTGTTCGCCATACGCGCGCAGTTCGCCTTCCGCCTGCTGGCCTGCGGTCGCAAACGGCTGTAATCCGGCGGGATTATGAAACGCGGCATAGCCGTTGCCGCCGCGTACGAAGCACCAGACATCTTCAACGATGACCTCATCCAGCGCGGTTTGTGGCAGATAGAGGTGCGTCCACGGACGGACATCCTGTTGCAGATCGAACACCATCAGCGCGCGATTACGGTACTGCATCAAGTGCGGCAAACGTCCATTGCCCGCCCAATAAGAAGGACGGTGCACGCCGTCAGGGCGATCTTCGCCGGGGTGGTTCACCCACAGGCGGGCGGCATAGTGCGTACCCAGCCGCACGTCCAGCAGATGCTGCTGGTGTCCGGGCTGGCCGGGGTGATGATCGAAGACGGAAGAAAACGCCACGTCGTTCTGCTTCCAGGCGATGATGCGGGCGCTGCGGTTCAACCCTTGAACCCAACGTGCTTCTGCACCGTGCGGCAGTGACCAGTGTGCAATTCGATCCGTCGTTTCCGGCGGCTGATAGTCGCTCAGGCACAGCAGCGGCAGCGCGGCACAGTGCGGAATCAGCCAGCCCTCGCCCCACATCAGCGCACACAGGCCGGACAGTTCGGTCAACATGCCGGAGCGCAGTTCTTTATCGTAGGCGCGTCCCATGGTGCCAACCGCGACGCCGTTCTGATGTACCCACGCCGTCATCAGCATGATGCGGTCAATCACCACGCGAGACTTCTCGCGCAGATCGGCATCCTGCGCCAGTTCATACAGCGCCACCAGCCCAATCAGATCGATGGGGTAATAGGCAGCCGAGTTCCACTCCACCAGCCCGTGCTCCAGAATGGAATCAAACCAGCGCATCAGGCGTTCGTGAGCAATCGCTTTCTGCTCCAGACCGCGGCGGCCGCTGCATGGGAAGGTGTCATCAGGGAAGTTTTGCCCGGCCAGATATTGCGCGACGTGGAAGCACAGGCAGTGGTTTTCGCTCCAGAACCACATGGTGTCGTTGCCCGGTTCATCAATCCAGTAGCGGAAACCGAGAATCGCGCTGCGCACGCGACGCCAGTCCTGTGGTGGCAACTGCTGCCCTTGATAGCGCTGCCACAGCCAAATCAGCGGCACCAACTGGAAATCGGCACAGTCTTCGCGGCGGCTGATTTTTTGCAGCGCGCTATTGAGAATCGGCGCGGCGGCATCGTTGCCCTCACCCGTCGCGACAATCGCCAGTAGCCGCCCGAGGCGTTCAAAACCGTGCAGCGCGGTATGGCGTAGCACCGCTTCACGCCGCGCGGCCAGCGTCGGTAACGCAGGCATCGTTTGCGATGGCAAGCGCCCGAAACTGAGCGTTCGCGTCAGCGTAACGCCATTGCAGGTCGCGGCACAGACCAGATCGTAGTAGCCCACCAGAACCGCAGGCAGATCCACCTGCCAGCCGAGATTGCCAGCAGGCAGCGTTTGTTTTTGCTGCCATGCAGGGACGGATTCGTTGACGTTGCCAATCAGCCGATGCGCCATCGTCACGGATTCCGGCAGCGGCTGCGCGCTATTGAGCACCAGCACAGGCGGTTGGATCAGGTTATTTTCCAGCGTCAGCCTGTTCACCCAGCTATCCAGCGCGGCCAGCTGTGCGCTGAGCGCCGCGTCTTCATCAAGCTGCCAGAAGAGCGTGTCGTCCCCCTGATAGCACAGGCTGAACAGGTAGTCGGTATCACGTTCGCACAGCTCTTCGCTATGCACCACCAGCGTGTTCGCCCCTGCTTGCAGCGGCAGTGTGATGTCACAGGTTTGTTCGGTATTGCGGGTAAACGGCGTAAAGCGGGTAATCGGTTCGCCGTTCAGCCACAGCGTGACGCCGCCGCAGGTGCTGAGCGTAAACGGTGCCGCTTGGGCGCTGTTGCTGTGGATCACGCAGCGGGAAAAGCGCTGCACGTGAACCGGACACGGCCAGAAATCGCTGAAATTTACGCTGCGGCTTTCATCGCCGCCGCTCCACATCAGCGGGAAGCGTAAATCGTCCGGCAGCGCCACCTCGCGCTTTGCCTCTTCCTGCAAAAAACGCACGCGGCAGGGCAGCACGCCGACATCGACAAAACCGTTAATAAAGCGGTAATTCACCTTATCCGGCAGCGTATCCGGCTCGGCGAAATAACGTTTTTCCGTCAACTCGGTGATGAGAAACCGATTAATGACGCCGTTCTTCTTTAATTTCCAACCGATATTCATACGGAATCCTGTTTACGGCGTTGAAAAATAAAATAACGAAAATTTATGGCGGCACTTATTTGCACTCTCGCTGTGCACACCCTGCCAATATTTAGGGCAGCGGGCCATTCTCTGCACCGTGACATCGCAATTAGAATGCAAATTTGCATTAAATTGTCATTTGCATTCATTTATTGACATTTCGCATTAATAAATAAGATTCTCGCGTTTATATATGTGATTAATATCACAAAAATGCTTTATTTAAATCAACATTTAAAATATCTTTAACCTGCTTCACATAAATCAATCAGCGTTCTGTCCATGATTGCATGATGAAAATGACAGATGAATGCAAATTTGCATTAATTAAAAGACAGCCTAAATCGCAGGAATAAAATAAATCCCGTCGCCAACGCCAGGGTATTTACGTCATTAATCAAACATAAGATGTGCTCACCAACGGAGAGGTTTATGATGCGTTCCAACACCGCGTTATTTTTTTCCGCCCTTGCACTGGGGTTATTCAGCAGCAGCGCGTTAGCCGCTAAAACGCAAATAACATTTTTATATAGTGACGACGATCCCGAATTAGTGCATTTCATGGAGCAGAAAGTAAAAGCTTTCTCCCAGAGCAATGAGCGCATCGATGTGAATTTTGTCAGCACCGGCTATAACGCGCTGCAAACACAGTTGCCGATGCAGCTGGCAGCAGGCTTAGGCCCGGATATTGCCAAAACCACGCAAATGGGGCTGCTCGGCTATACGCTGGATTTGCGCCCTTACCTGAAAGACCCCGCCGCCTTTGAGAAACGCTACAGCGCCGGTATCGAAAAGATCATGCGCGTGAAAGGCGTGCACAAAGCGGATGCGCTGCCGGGCTTTGTCGCGTCCTGGACCGCCGATCTGCCGTTCGTTAACGTGACGCTGTTTGAACAGGCGGGCGTTCCTCTGCCGCAGCCGGGCTACACGATTGATGATTTGATGAAAGCCTCGAAGCTGGTTGCGGAAAAAACCGGCGTGCATATCCCCTTCACCATCGACCGCAGCGGTTTCCGCTTCTCTGGCCCAGCTTACTCTTACGGCGCACGTTACGATAAAGACGGACTGATCAACTTCCCGGACGCCGCCGCGCAGCAGTGGATTAAAGATCTGAAACGCTGGTCGGACGAAGGCGTGTTCCCGCGTGAAATGTGGGGCGCGGCAGGCGGTGGTCAGTACAAGAGCATGGCGGACGATTTCGTGAACGGCAACATCGTGACCTACTTCTCCGGCAACTGGCTGTTGAACCAGTTCAGTAAGCAGATTGGCGACGGTTTTGACTGGAAAGTGCTGCCTGCGCCGTGCAAAGAGAAATGCATCTCGATGGGCGGAGCGACCTTCATCATGCCGTTCACCACCACCAAACACCCGCAGGAAGTCGCCGAATTTATGGAGTGGCTGGGCAGCGAACCGCTACAACGTGAGATCGCCGAGCGCTTCAATATTATTGTCGGCGCGGATATCACCGATCTGCACTACCAGACCAAAGATAAGCACGTGATCGACGGCCTGAACACCGCGCGTGAAGAGATCAAAAAGATCCCGTCTTACGTCTTTGATTGGGAACGCATGGAAAGTCTGGGCGCGAACGAACTGTACCCTATTATCCTGACGCGCTTTACCCAATATCTGAACGATCAGGTGTCGTTTGATGAGTATCTGCGCCTGACGTCAAACGATGTGAAGCGCCTCAACGAGACGATCGCGACCAATCAACAACAGCGGAAAAACGCACCGTGAAATGGCTGCTGAGGGAGATCGACATCGATGGCGATCGTCCCTTTGATCGCATTAGCGAAAGCACGATATGCGAACAGCGCTGGCCGGGACAACATCGCTATCTGCTGGTCACCGGCGGTTTCACTCGTCTGCTGCACTGGCATGACGGCCTGCTGACCTGCCGCGGCGGCGACCGTTTTCCCATCGGCGACCCAGCCAGCCTGTCGCGGCTGGGGCTGTGGGCGGTACAGGAGATGCTTCAGGCCGTTGAGGGCATCACGCCGCTTACGCCGCTCAGTGAAGCGCTGTTCCTGCACTTCGATAAGCATGTCGATCGCGTGATCGACTGGTCAAAGCAGGCACAGGCCGCTGACTACACCACGCTCGGGCACGTTGTGCTGGCACACCCGCAAGACGCGCTGTCGGTGCAGTTGCTGACCCGCTGTGCGGGCGAGTTGAGTCTGCTGCTCAACAGCCTGCCGGACTCACAAACTGAACCCGTCAGCCTCAGCGGCGATCTGGCGATTGCCTGTCTTCCCTATCTGGATTCTGGAGCGCACGCATCATGACGACATGGCTCTATGCCGGTGTGGATGGCGGCGGTACAGGCTGTCGGGCACGTATTTATCAAGCCGACGGTACGCCGCTCGGTCAGGGACACGGCGGTCGTGCCAATCTGCTGCTCGGCGTGGAAAGCGTGCGCCAGTCGGTGGACGATGCCATCGCGCAGGCGTTGAAGCACAGCGGGCTGTCGCCGGATGACGCATCCCGGCTGAAAGTCGGACTGGCACTCGCCAGCGCAGAACATCGCACCGCCTACGAGGCGTTTCTGGCGTTGCCACATCCTTACGCGACGCAGGTGCTCAACACCGATGCTCTGGGTGCCTGTCTGGCCGTCAATCAAGGGAAAGACGCAGGCGTGGTCATTGCCGGAACCGGCTCCTGTGGGCTGGCGTGGCAGAACCAGACGATTACCGCCTACGGCGGCCATGAATTCCCGATTTCCGATCAGGGTAGCGGCGCACGGCTTGGGCTGGCGGCGCTGCAACATACCTATAATGTGCTGCAAGGCTGGTGCACGCCGTCTGCGCTCAGTCAGCGTATCGACGATTTCTTTTCCGCCAGCACAGCGCCCACGAACACGCTCGACGCGCTACAGACATTTAGCCAACAGGCGAAACCGGGCGACTATGCACAGTTCGCCCGCCACGTATTTGACTGCGCTCAGCAGGATGATGCCGTTTCTCATGCGCTGCTAGCGCAAACGGCCAGCGAAATCAGCCTGCTGTTGGCCGCCGTGGCACGCCACGCAACACCTCGCTTATCGCTCATGGGCAGCATCGGCCTGCATATTCGGCCCTGGCTACCAGACGAGTGGCAATCCCAACTCGCCGCCCCGGTGGGTGATGCGCTCGACGGCGCACGATTGATTGCCTGTCATGATTATGCGTTATACCGCTAGTCCTTTGGGTTCGACCAGCAACCCCGCCTATGGAGATAGTCATGGAATCACTCACTCGCAGAACCTTCGTCAAGCTCGGTGCAGGCAGCGCCATCACGCTGGCTGGCGGCTTTTTTCACGCGAATGGCGAATCAGCAGCCCCCGCCGGGCCGCTGCGCATTGCCATTATTTCAGACGTCCACGTCCACAATATCTACGGTAACTACGATTTTGACGGCCTGCCCGATGCGCAGACCGGAAAGAAGCTGACCATTCGCACCTTGAAAGATTCGGTGAATTCGACCCGCATCTTCAACGAGCCCTACTTTGCGCTGCTGGCCGCGCTGGACGAACTGGCAAAACAGCAGGTGAAATACGTGGTGCTGTCCGGCGATTATTCTGATGACGGCCAGCAGCCTACCGTTGAAGGGATTGCCGCCATCCTGACGCAGTATGAACAGCGCCACGGGATGCGATTCTTCGCCACGCCCGGCAACCACGATGTCAATCGCCCTCAGGGGGATGACTCCTGGCAACGGATGCTCAACGCCGACGGCAGCAGCACCATGCTGAGCAGCAAACCCGGCGTTAAGCTTGGCGACGCGCAGTCGCTGATTGTCACCGCCAAGATGCAGGCGCTCGGCTATGAGCGCGGCCTGCCGCTGATGAAGCCGTTTGGTTTCTTTAAACGCGACGACTTCCTGCACTGGGAAACGCCGTTTGGCGACAGCGACGAACTCAGTAAACGCCAGTATCTCGCCCGTTCGCCGGACGGCAGCAAGCAGTGGAACATTGTGGACGCGTCCTATCTGGTAGAGCCAGAAGCGGGGCTGTGGCTGCTTTCCATTGATGCCAACGTGTATCAGGTCAAAGACGGCCCGGAGAAACGTGAAGGGATTGAAGGCTACTCCACCAGCAGCAATACCGGCTGGAACGCCTTGCTGACCGAGAAACCGTTCATGCTGCCGTGGGTGAAATCGGTGGTACAGCGGGCGAAAGCGCAGAATAAGAAGCTGCTGGTGTTCTCACACTATCCACTGGTCGATTTCCTCGACGGCACGGTGGAGGACGAAAAGCAGCTGTTTGGCAGCAACAGCTTCATTAAACGCACGCCACGGCCGGAGGTTGCCGAGCAGGCGCTGGCGGCCGGAATTCGCCTGCACTTCAGCGGTCACCTGCACGTCAATGACACCGGCGTGTATCGCGGTTCACAGGGGACGCTGGTGAATGTCGCGGTGCCGTCGCTGGCCGCTTACCCGCCCGCCATGAAGCTAGCGACGCTGCATAGTGACCGGGTCGATATCGATACGCTGGTCCTGCGCAACGTGCCGCAATTCAACCACTTGTTCCCGTTCTATCAGAAAGAGTTGGATCGCACCGGTGAACCGCTGGGCGATATTCTGAAAAGCCGCGATTATTACGACTTCCTGCATCATCATCTGGCGCTGCTGGTACGCCAGCGTTTTCTGGTAAAAGACTGGCCAGAAGATTTATCGCCCCTCATTAACACGCTGAACTGTGGCGATCTGCTGTGGATTGCGCAGCAACAGGATCCGCTCAGCGCCAAAACGCTGCCCGACGCCGCTGAGCGCAAACCGAATGCGGTCGCGGGCACAGATGGGTTACAGGATATTTCACTGCTCACGCTGGTGACCGACTGGTATTGCCTGCGCAACGGCAGCGATCTCGCCTGGCAGGATATTCCGGCTGCGCGGGTGAAACAGTACCGCGCCCTGCTGGCGGCCTACACGCCAACGGCCACACTACCGCCGGACAGCCTGCAATACCGCTTCGGCCTGATGCTAAAAATCCTCGCCGGTTACATCAACGATGAGCCAGCGACTCGCTTTGTGGTTGATATGCAGGGGAATTTCGTCACGGTGTGATGTATTCATGGAATTGGCTTTTAGTCACATTGCTTGTGCACGGTTTCGTGCGCCACACTGGAGATAAAACTGAGCTAACTCATATGCTCACGGGTCTTCTCTTCACGGCGTAAAAAATTATGCTGAGGTGAGCATGAACGCCGAGTGAGCGGCATGGACGCCGCGAAAGCCAGTGCCGCGTCGGGAACGCGTCACTGGCGGCTCGAAAAGCGGGCATGGGCACCGAAGGGACCGCGTTAGCGGCATAATTTCCGCCAAAAGCCGGGGTTCATAGGGGGCTGGCTTAGCCCCCTATGTCGGGCGCGTGCTACGACGTAGCATGAAGATAACAGTGCTTGAAGCGCACGAAATATTCCCCCAAACCAAACCAAACCAAACCTAATCGCCTTACATACTTTCTTACCTATTGCCTCTATCGTCATCGATAAAAATCGGTATGTTATAATATAACAATTAACCTTTTACCGATGATAATGACAAGTTTTTACTCCCTCTCCGCGCTGAAGCGCGTGTTACTGGTTTTCCTGCTGTTGGTGCCGTTGTGGTTATTGGTTGGATGGGCGGTGGTGTTGCCATGATTGCCCTGCAAGAACTGGCCTTTGGCTATCGTAATCAACCACCGCTCGCGACGCTCAGCGGGTGCTTTCATCAAGGCTCGCTGACAGCAATTATCGGCGCAAACGGCACGGGCAAATCCACGCTGCTGAAGACGCTGGCGGGTCTGTTGCCGCCACTATCCGGCTCATTCAGCCTCGGTAGGGGTTGTGAAGATAGCGCTATCGGTTATTTGCCTCAGCTCTCCGAATTTGATCGGCAGTTTCCTATCAACGTACGCGATCTGGTGCTCATGGGCTCGCTGCCCCATCGCGGATTACTACGAAGTATCAATGCCAACTGGCATCGTAAAGCGGCAGACGCGCTCGACGCCGTCTCAATGGCAGACTTTGCCGATCGGCATATTGGCGTCCTGTCCGGTGGGCAGCTACAGCGCGTGCTCTTCGCGCGGCTGATGCTGACTCAGGCTCCCATCATTCTGCTGGATGAGCCTTTTACCGGCGTCGATAGCCACACCACGCAGGCGCTTTTGCAGATTATTGAGCAGCTTCACGCAGAAGGCAGGACTATTCTGGCCGTGTTGCACGATCTGGAGCTGGTCGGTCAGCACTTCCCGAATATCTTGCATCTCACCCCAGACGGCCCTCACTGGGGAGAGGCTCAGCCCATCTTACATAGCCTGCGCAAGGCAGACAGCGATACGCCAACGCTCAGGATCGTCACGTCATGATGTTATTTCACCTTATTGCTTCGCCTTTTACCGAATTCGGTTTTATGCGTCGTGCGCTGGTCGGCTGTCTGGTCATCACGCTAAGCGCCGCGCCGTTGGGCTGTTTCCTGCTGTTGCGACGCATGAGCCTGATTGGCGATGCGCTGTCACACGCGGTCTTACCCGGTGTCGCCATCGGCTACCTCATCTCCGGGATGTCGCTGCTGGCGATGGGGATCGGCGGCTTTATCGCCGGACTGGCCGTCGCCATGCTCTCCGGTTTCGTCACCCGCCACACGGAATTAAAAGAAGACGCCAGCTTTGCCGGATTTTACCTCGGCTCGCTGGCGCTCGGCGTCACGCTGGTGTCACTGCGCGGCTCCAGCGTCGATCTGCTGCATGTGCTGTTCGGTTCGATCCTCGCGGTGGATCGCGCCGCGCTGATCGACATTGCGCTGATCGGATCGACTTCCTTACTGGTACTCGCGGTGATCTATCGGGCGCTGGTGATTGAATCGTTTGACGTGACCTTCCTGCGCATCAGTTCAGGCCGCTATCGGGCGTTGATCCACGGCCTGTTCCTGTCGCTGGTGGTGCTGAATCTGGTCGCCGGGTTCCAGCTGTTAGGCACGCTGATGACGGTCGGCATGATGATGCTACCTGCCGCCAGCGCGAGATTTTGGACGCAGCGTCTGCCCGTCATGCTCGGCATTGCGGTGCTGCAAGGGATGCTCGCCAGCCTGAGCGGGCTGCTGTGGTCCTACTATGCCGAGCTGCCCGCCGGGCCCGCCATCATTCTGACGATTACGCTGTTTTTCTGTTTCTCGGTCTGCGTTGGTCACAACGGCGGGCTGCTACGCCTGCGTCGTTGACCAATGAATCTCGTTATCTGCAATGTTCTGTGAGGAAAGAAATGAAACGTTCACTGTTAGCTATTGCGTTATCCGGCCTGCTGCTTAGCCCACTGGCGATGGCAAAGAATCTTGATGTGGTAGCCAGCTTTTCCGTACTCGGCGATATGGTCAGCCATATTGGCGGCGATCGCGTTACCGTGACCGATCTGGTGAAGGTCAATGGCGATCCGCATGAGTTTGAACCCTCTCCGAAAGACAGCAAGACGCTGGCTCAGGCCGATCTGGTGTTCGTTAACGGGCTGGGGCTGGAGGGGTGGATTGACCGACTGGTCACCGCCTCCGGCTATCATGGCGATGTCATTACGGCCTCAAACGGAATTGAAACCCGCACCATGGTGGAAGATGGCAAAACAGAAACCGATCCGCATGCCTGGAACAGCATGAGCAACGGTGTGGTCTACGCGCACAACATCGTTAATGCGCTGGTGAAAGCCGATCCAACGAATGCCGATTACTATCGTCAGCAGGGTGAAGCCTACATCAAACAGCTACAGGAACTGGATAGCTATGCGAAGAAAACCTTTGCCGCGATTCCGCCAGAAAAGCGTAAAGTGCTGACCAGCCATGACGCGTTTGGTTATTTCGGCCATGCCTACGGCGTGAAGTTCCTGTCGCCGGTAGGCTACTCTACCGAATCGGAAGCCAGCAGCAAAAAAGTGGCCTCGCTGATTAAGCAAATCAAGCAAGAGAAGGTGAAAAGCTACTTCATTGAAAACCAAACCGATGGACGTCTGGTGAAACAAATCGCCGATGCCAGCGGCGCACAGCCCGGCGGTGAACTGTACCCGGAAGCCCTGACTGACGCCTCCGGCCCTGCGGCAACCTATACCGCCGCATTTAAGCATAACGTCGATACTCTCGCCGCCAGCATGAAGTAAATCCCATTCCTGCCAGTGCCACAACACTGGCAGGAAATCTCGCTCTGCCCCGCCCTATGAAAAAAATTCACTACACTTAACCAGCACGATCTTTCCGAGGAGGGTCTATGACATCGCAATCTTTCGACAACAACGGGTTACGCCAGAAACTTCGCGGGCTATGGTTTCTGGAATCCTTCATTGATGTACTGGGTGACGGCAGCGTGGTTCATATGATGGGGGAAGGGGCAACCGGATATATTCAGTACACTGACGATAACTGGATGACGGTGCAAATCATGGGCAGCGACAGAGTGCCCTACGACTCGGGCATCATGACGGAGGTTCAGAGCAGCAGCTGATGCAGGCCGCCGCCACCTACTTCGCGTATGCGGGCCGTTATGAAACCCATGACGCAGCGCAGACCGTCACGCACTATCTGGACTATTGCCTCATTCCGAACTGGATTGGTTCCAGCCAGCTGCGCTACGCACAGTTCAGTGAAAACGACACACGTCTCTGTTTAACAACGGATCCGATGACGTTCAACGGCGTGGTGCATAAACCCGAACTCAACTGGCGGAAGCAGTCGGCCTGACACAACGCGTCATGCACAAGGCGTCAGGCACAAACCCGGTTTACACCAGCGTCAGATTGAACGCTTTGCCTTTCAGCTCCGTTTGCGCCTCGGGCGCTAACGCGCTGTCGGTGATGATATCGGTCAGCTCTGACAGAGGCGTGACGCAGAACAGTGAGTACGCGCCGTACTTGCTGCTGTCGGCCAACAGTATCCGGCGGCTGGCATTCGCGCCAAGATCTTGTTTTACGCCGGCTTTCTCTTCCGTCGGCGTGGTGACGCCTTTATCCAGGCTCCACGAGTTGCAGCTGATAAACGCAATATCGGGGTAAATGCTGCGCAACAGACGGCGGCCGTGTTCACCGATGCAGGACTGGCTGCTGTCATCAATACGCCCACCGATAATCGTCACTTCGATCTGCTTGAACTCAGACAGGAACAGCGCAATTTGCAGATCGGCGGTAATCACACGCAGCGGCAGATGTGTCAGGTGACGCGCCAGCTCCAGCATGGTCGTTCCTGCATCCAGCACCACCGCACTGCCCGGTTTGACCAGCGTTGCGGCATAGCGCGCTATCGCCTGCTTTTCCTGAAGACTGCGTTGTAATTTTTCATTCGTGGTCGGCTGGGAAGGAATAAAACGATTGAGCGTCACGCCGCCATGACTGCGGCTAATCACGCCCTGCTCATCCAGTTTGATCAAATCACGACGGATCGTCGCCGGAGAAGCGTCGATCACGGACACCAGCTCATCTACCGTCACCAGATTATGGCTTTTCAGATAATCCATAATCTGATCAAGACGGCTCTGGCCTCTTACTTTATCCCCGCTCATGCGGAAAGCATCGGTTAATGTAGGATCCACGGCGATATCCATCTTGCTGTCATAAAGTTACTGTAAATTGTTGGTTGCAGGATACCAGAAACCTTCCCGAACACGGGAAGGAAGATATCCTGCAATGCGCGCTGTATCGCGTTTTATTCGCTTACAAAACCCCTGCCATCAACGGTGATAAGTTACCGCCAATCAGGCCAGTTGCATCGCGAGCTGGATAGAGATCGCCATACTTTCGGACTTCGCTTTTCCTGTCCAGGCAATATCAAACGCCGTGCCGTGGTCAGCAGACGTACGGATGAACGGCAATCCGGCAGTGATATTCACCCCATCATAGAAGCCCAGCAGCTTGAGCGGAATGTGTCCCTGATCGTGATACATCGCCACGACCATGTCGTACTGGCCTTCATACGCCTGCAAATAGACGGTATCCGGCGGGCACGGGCCATAAACATCAATGCCTTTGGCCTTCATGGCTTCAACCGATGGCGACACGATTGTGATCTCTTCGTCACCAAACAGACCATTCTCGCCCGCGTGCGGGTTAACCCCAGCAACGGCGATACGTGGGTGGGTAAAACCGACACGCTTGAGGAAGACATCCGCCATGTCGATCACCGTTTCCACGCGATCGCGGTTCAGCGTATCCAGGAATTTACGCAGCGCGATGTGCGTTGAAACATGGATAACCTTCAACTTATCGGTATACAGCACCATCGCATAGTCGCGGCTGTTGGTCAGTTTCGCCAGCAGCTCGGTGTGGCCCGGATAAATATGCCCCGCAGAGTGCAGCGCTTCTTTATTCAGCGGCGCGGTCGCAATCGCGTGGACTTCACCGGCCATCGCCAGCGCAGTCGCTTTCTTGATGCAGCGATAAGCCAAATCGCCCGCCTGTGCCTGAACGACACCAGGCTCCAGCGCCTGAGGATCTTCCAGCGGCTCATCAATGATGTTGATGACGCCCGGCGCGAAGACCGCGTCAGCTGGCTTATCAATGATTTTCAGCTCTACGGCTGGCACCACATTCAGCGCCAGAATACGTCGCATCGTCTGTACGCAGCCCACCACCACGGCAGACGCGCCGGAAAGCTCGCCTTCGGCCAGCGACTTTATAATAATTTCCGGTCCAATCCCTGCCGGATCACCCATCGTTACCGCAATAATTTTACTCACTGACCTTCTCCTCAATAAAACGTAAAACGTCGAGCAAAGTAGTTTCGTTGCCAAAACCCCCCGCTTTAGTCATCACAGGGGTCGTGCCGACAACGCTGTTCAGCAGGTATCCCCAGGGCACACAGGATGCGATTTGCCCCTTAATCTGAAAGCCGGTCGCGCCCAGTGCGGTTGCCACGGCAATCGCAATGTCACCACCGGATAAATACAGTCCGCCCGGCAGACGCTGGTTAGCGCTGCCCGCCGTCAGGCTGTCTAGCGCCTGAACAATATTGCGCGTAAGTTCCCCCAGATAGTGGCTGATCGTTTCGCCAAGCTGCTGTCGGCTAAGCCCAAGCTGCTGGCACCGCGCGTCGATCTCGAAGCGCTGATTTTCGTTATGACAGGTACGAATAATGCAGTGATTACCGCTCATCAACGCCTTCACCGCGTCCTCACTCTGAGATGCTATGACGGTGGATGACTCGGCTGAAAAGAGTGCGTTGATATCAATATCAACCAGCGTGACATCGCTGCGCAGCCTGACGGCCGCAATCTGTTTTTGAGCAATGTCGCTCATCGACCCAACGACAGCCAGCAGTGGCTTTTCGGTTTTACGCGTAAAATTCTGCGTATTCGCCAGCGCTTCGCTCAGGCCCGCCGAACCGACCAGCAAGGGGCGAAACGGCAACGTTCTGGCGGCATCAACGATATGCGCCAGATCGTCCTGCACGTCCGTATCAAGAATAATCAGACGCACGCCCTCGTCCGCCAGCTGCTGCAAACGGTGGGCTAAATTAGCCTGACGGACGTCATCAAGGTGTATCTCCGCCACCGGTAACGCGGTTTGTTCTGCCAGGCGGGTAGCGATAGAAGCGGAGGTCACCGGCGTTTTGGGATCGCTGGCAAATTCCGTATCGGTAAGCAGACGACCATTTACCCAGACTTCACCTTTGCGGGTCACACGCCCCAGCGTCGGTGACGCCGCGGCAATCAGCGCGACGGGCACGGCTGCCGCAGACAGCGCGGCGGCGATTTCCGCCCCCAAATTCCCACGCAGCGTCGAATCAATCTTCTTGATAATCCAGCCTTGCCCGCCTGCTGCCTGCCAGGCTGCAACCGCTTCTGCGGTACGTTGAGACGCCACGTCGTCACGCGCCGCACGGCTATCGGTGTTGATCACCACCGCATCGCCCAGTAAATCCGCGTGCAGTTTATTAACGTCAAAAACGACGCTAACCCGCGCGCCATGCTGCGCCAGACCGACGCCCGCATCATTGGCACCCGTAAAGTCATCAGCGACCACTAATACCTGTTCTGCTGATTGCTGCACGTTTGACATACTCCATCCCCGGTTCATGATTACCTGATAATGATTATATTGAATCACGTTTGATTATATGTGAGCAATATCAAATTATTTAAAAGGAATTTCACCTATAAATTATCACCACGATGTGGCAAATGGCGTTTAGACGTGATGAGAACCACGTCATTTGACTGAAAGTAATCACCATCGCAACCATTATCATCATAGCGATAACGCTCTGGCGAAAGAGAAAAGGCAAGGTAATAAGCATGAACATCAATAGCACTATCCTCAGCGGTTACCGGGTACTTCAGGACATTAGTCACCTGTTGGCAGGGAAACAGCACGTTTTATTTGTCACCGACAAAAACATCGTCGGGCTGCCTGACGTTCAGGCGCTGATCGCACAAGTTAAGCAAGCCGTTCCGCAGGTGCTGTTGGTTGATAATGTTCCTGCCGAGCCAAGCCAGCACGACGTTGCTCAGATACTGAGCCAGCTCACACAAACCCAGACCGATCTGGTGATTGGCGTCGGTGGCGGTAGCGTGCTGGATGTCGCCAAACTGCTTTCCGTACTGTGCGCGGGCGATGACACCGTCACGCTGGATAGCCTGCTGGCAGGGGAAAAACCGACGCGCCGCACGACATCCCTGCTTATCCCGACCACCGCAGGAACCGGCTCAGAAGCCACGCCGAATGCCATTCTGGCGATCCCAGAGAAAGAGACCAAAGTCGGCATTATTACGCCAGTGATGCTGCCGGACTACGTTGCACTGGTGCCGGAGCTGACCATCAGCATGCCGTCACATATCGCCGCTTCAACCGGTATTGATGCGCTCTGCCACCTGATTGAGTGTTTCACCTCAACGATTGCCAACCCGGTCAGCGACAACTACGCGCTGATTGGCCTGAAAAAGCTGTTTGCCAACCTCGAAACCTCCGTGCGCGAGCCGAGCAATATGGAAGCCAAGCTGAACATGCTGTGGGCGTCCTACTACGGCGGTGCCGCCATTGCCCACTCCGGTACGCATCTGGTTCACGCTATGTCTTACCCGCTGGGCGGCAAGTACCACATCCCACACGGCGTAGCGAACGCCATCCTGCTCGCCCCTTGCATGCGTTTCGTGCAGGACGCCGCACAGGAGAAATTCGCACAGGCGTATGACCTGCTGCCGGATGCCGATCTGACGCTCAGTACCGCGGAAAAAGCGCAGGCGCTGGTGACCTACTTCAGCGAGTTGGTTAAACGCCTCAACCTGCCTAACACCTTACAGCAGCTCGGCGTGGAAAAAGACCACCTGCCGTACCTGGTTGATGCCGCGTTACAGGTTCAGCGCCTGATGAAAAACGTGCCAACACAGGTCAGCGCCGACGACGTCCGTGAGGTTTATCTGACCCTCTTTTAAAGCGCGGATTTAGGCAAAACGGTTTTAAATTTTCATCTTTTTGATTATGTGTCACGAGGAAGAACAATGAGTAAAAATATTACCGGCGTCCTGACCGCCATCGTCACGCCGTTTGATAACCAGGGCGAATTTAACCCCGCTGCTATGCGTCTTCAGGTTCAGCGCCAGATGCGCTACGGCAACGGTATTTTTTGTAACGGCACCAACGGTGAGTTTTTCGTACTGCACACCGATGAAAAAGTCGCCGTTACTGAAACCTGCGTTGATGAAGTCGCCGGAAAAGTGCCGGTTGTCGGCCACATCGGTGAAATCTCCACGCGGGAAACCATCAAGCTCGGCAAACGCATCGCCGCGCTGGGTGTTGATGCCGTTTCGGTCATCACCCCGTATTTCATCCCACTCAAACAGGAAGAACTGATCGCCCATTACACCGCCGTCGCCGATGCGCTGACTGTGCCGGTGTTTCTCTACAACATTCCTGCACGCACGGGGAATACGCTGGCGCCGGAAACCGTCCGCACGCTGGCGGATCACCCGAACATCATCGGCATTAAAGACAGCGCAGGCAGCTATGAAAGCCTGAGCGGTTATGTGCAAGCGGTGAAAGGTGTACAGGGCTTTAACGTATTGAATGGCCCAGACTCGCTCATTCACCAGGGCTTTGTTGACGGCTGCTCCGCCTGTATTTCCGGGCTGGCTAACGTGGCTCCGGAACCGATCAGCCAGATTTGGCATCGTTTCCACGCCGGTGACATTGAAGGCTCCCGTCAGGCACAAGAACAGGTTGCCGAGTTGCGTAAGACACTGTACGCCATCGCGTTCTCACCGGCTGTGGTGAAAAAAGCGCTGGCGATCATGGGTGAAGATGTCGGCGTCAGCCGCTATCCGATCCAGTTTTCCGCACAGGATGAAGACAACATCCGCAACATCCTTAATCAATTCTCGCAGTAACAGAGAAATATCAATTTCCACTTATAGGCCGAGAAGATATGAACCATTTTAACCTTACTGACACCCTCATAATCGTTGGGATGATTGTGTTTTATATCGCATTCACCTCATGGTTAACCTACAAGCTCCGCAGTAAATCGAACACCGAGTTCATGGAAGGATCACGCGCGCTACCGGCGTTTATCGTCGGTATCCTGCTGATGACCGAGTTCATCGGTGCCAAATCCACCATCGGTACGGCGCAGTCCGCCTTTGAGAACGGCTTTGCCGCATCCTGGTCGGTGATTGGTGCCGCCATCGGTTTCCCGCTGTTTGGTATGATTCTGGTGAAGAAGATTTATAACACCGGGAAGATCACCATCTCCGGCGCGATTGCCGAGAAATACGGTACCAGCACCAAAAACATTATCTCGATCATCATGATCTATGCGCTGTTGCTGGTTAACGTGGGCAACTACGTCAGCGGCGCGGCAGCCATCGCCACGGTGTTGAAAGTTTCTCTGCCTGTCGCCGCGCTGATCACCGCTGTCGTCAGTACTTTCTACTACTACTTCGGTGGCCTGAAAGGGACAGCCTACATCACGCTGATCCACAGCGCCGTGAAGTACGCGGGCGTCATGATCATTCTGTTCGTCGCGTTGAAAATGACCGGCGGCTTCAAGCCGATGATCGAACAAATGCCGGATTACTACTGGACGTGGGACGGAAAACTCGGTGCAGGCACTATCTTCGCCTGGCTGATCGGGACTATCGGTTCTATCTTCTGTACGCAATTCGTCATTCAGGCCATTTCGTCAACGAAAGATGCCACCAGCGCCAAACGTGCGACCTGGGTTGCCTTCTTCTTCTGTATGCCGATTGCGCTGGCTATCGCGGTCATCGGTGTCGCAGCGAAGTTCGCTCACCCTGAAATCAACAGCCTGTACGCGATGCCGGTCTTCCTGCAAGACATGAACCCATGGCTCGCCGGTCTGGTCACCACGTCACTGGTCGCGTCTATCTTCATTAGCGTGAGTATGGTGGCACTGGCTATCGTTTCCCTGTTGATTAAGGACTTCTACGTTCCTTACTGGAAACCGACGCCAGAAAAAGAAATGAAAATGACCCGAATCCTGTCGCTTGTCGTCGGTTTCGCGCCGCTCCTCTTCGTTCTGTTCGTCCCTGAAATTCTGAAGCTGTCGTTCTTTACGCGTGCCATTCGTCTGTCGATTTCCGTGGTTGCGGTGATTGCGTTCTACCTGCCGTTTTTCAACAGCGCACGCGGTGCAAACGCCAGCCTGATATCAGCCTGCGTCGTCACCTCTGTTTG
Organism: Pectobacterium sp. HCp5_1; assembly: GCF_032905925.1. Classification (NCBI taxonomy): domain Bacteria; kingdom Pseudomonadati; phylum Pseudomonadota; class Gammaproteobacteria; order Enterobacterales; family Pectobacteriaceae; genus Pectobacterium; species Pectobacterium sp. HCp5_1. The sequence continues at coordinate 210,780 of NZ_JAUMIO010000003.1, read as the reverse complement.
GTATATTCTCGGCAACCCGTACGGCATCGATAACATGTATGTCGCGTTGGTTACCCCTGCTATCGTCATGCTGATCGACCGCATGATTCCGAACAAAGCGGCCAAAATCAAAATTTCTCAAACTGAAAATAAATCAGGAGCCTGAGTCATGAGTAGCGAAACCATTACCGTGGAACGTAGCGGAAAAGTTCATCACGCAGAAGGCGATGCCGCGCGTCTGGATGCCTACATTCCATCGGAATGCCCGCAGAATCATGCGGCCAACCTGCTCCATCTGCCGAACGGCGATGTGCTGTGCGTCTGGTTCGGCGGCACACAGGAAGGGATTGCGGATATCTCTATCTACATGTCCCGTCTGGTAAAAGGCAGCGATAGCTGGAGTCAAGCCGTTAAGCTGTCTGAAGATGCCACGCGTTCCGAGCAGAACCCGGTTCTGTTCCTCGCACCGGACAACGTGCTGTGGCTGCTGTACACCGCGCAGAAATCCGGTAATCAGGACACCGCGATTGTGCGCTACCGTCAGTCTACGGATTTCGGTGCGACCTGGGGCGAGATCGGCACACTGCTCGATCAGCCGGGTACCTTTATCCGCCAGCCCATCACCGTGTTGGCAAACGGCGACTGGCTGCTGCCGGTGTTCTACTGCCGCGTTCAGCCGGGTGAAAAATGGGTCGGCAACGATGATGACAGCGCCGTAAAAATTTCCAGCGATCGGGGGAAAACCTGGCAGGAATATCCAGTGCCGAACAGCACGGGCTGCGTGCATATGAACATCACCCCGCTGAAGGACGGCACGCTGCTGGCGCTGTACCGTAGCCGCTGGGCGGATTTCATCTACCAAAGCCGTTCAACGGATGGCGGTAAAACCTGGTCAGATCCCGTGCCGACCGAGTTGCCGAACAACAACTCGTCCATTCAGGTGACGACGCTGGAGAATGGCCATCTGGCACTGGTGTTCAACCATATGAGCGCCGCCGATGCTACCGAACGCCGTCTGTCACTGTACGATGAAATCGAGGATGAAGAAGACAAAGCCAGCAATGCCAAAATGCCGGAAGTGCAAGCCGGTGCTCGTAGCGCCTTCTGGGGTGCTCCACGCGCGCCGATGACGCTCGCCATTTCGGAAGACGGCGGTAAGAGCTGGCCGTGGCAGCGCAATATCGAAGTGGGGGACGGCTACTGCATGACCAATAACTCCACGGAGAAGCTGAACCGCGAGTTCTCTTACCCCAGCGTCAAGCAAGCGCCGGACGGTAAGCTACACGTGGCGTTCACCTACTTCCGTCAGGCGATCAAGCACGTCGTGGTGAGTGAGGAGTGGGTCAAAGCGAACTAAACCACGCTGCTTTTTCTCTTTGCCAGCGGGGGCTCTCCCCCGCTACCTTCAGGACACTATAATGATTGCAGGAAACCTCAACGCCCTCAAACTCGCCACGCTGCCCGATGCACTGTGGGCTATTCTGTCCGCACCAGGCATGTCGTTAGCTGAACTGAATGCGCTACCCGAAGGCCGTTATCAGCCGGAAGGAGCCGACTGGTTCTACAACATCGGCACCGTGAACACCGCACCGCGCGCCACACGACATACCGAATTTCACAGCAACTACCTCGATATTCAACTGATTCTGGAAGGCGAGGAGATTATCGGTTACGGTCTGAATGATGTGCACGGTCAACCCGCGACCGAACGTAAGCCGGATCTCTACATTCTGGATAATCCTCAGGTGCCGCATCAGATCCACCTGCGGGCAGGCGACTTCGTCACCTTCTATCCGGGTGAAGCCCATCAGGCGCTGTGTGCCATTAACGACAGCCCTGCTCCGGTCAAAAAAGCCGTGTTTAAAATCCCCGTCACATTGTTGTAATTAAGAATGGTTGCATCAAAGCCGTTAAGTTTGATTAAGGAGACACATGTCATGTCAGCGACAGCCCCTAAACACGCCCTGATTACCGGTAGCAGCTCAGGGATCGGTGCCGCCATCACACAAAAATTACTGACGGAAGGCTGGCAGGTAACTGGCCTGTCACGCAAACCGGGTGATTACTCACATCCAAACTTTACCCACCGCGCGGTGGATATTATGGATACGCCCGCGCTGACGGCCATTCTGGTCGAGATTACGCAGGTCGATGCCATCATCCATGCCGCGGGCATCATGAAAGCCGCCCCGCTCGGTCAGCTTTCGCTGGAAGACGGTGAAACGCTATGGCGATTGCATATCAACGCGGCGCAGGTGCTCGCCGACCGTCTGGTCGATAAGCTGCCGCAGGGTGGCCGCATCGTGCTGCTGGGCAGCCGTACGTCGAGCGGTTCAGCAGGGCGCAGTCAGTACGTCACCACCAAATCTGCGATGATCGGCATGGCAAGAAGCTGGGCGGCGGAACTGGCTCCGCGCGGCATTACGGTAAACATCGTCGCGCCGGGCGCAACGGAAACGCCGATGCTGACGATGCCGGGCCGCCAGAGTTCTCCGCCGAAGCTGCCGCCGATTGGACGCTTCATCCAGCCACAGGAAGTGGCCGATCTGGTGGGTTATCTGCTCTCCCCGTCTGCCGCAGCCATTACCGGACAGCAGTTGGTGATGTGCGGTGGTGCGTCGCTATAAGCCATCACGATGTCCTTGCCAAACCGGCCGCACAGGCCGGTTTGGCTAGCTGCTGGAACGCGGTTCAAAGATAAACTTCACTTTTTCCTGTACGGGGGGATGCTCGTCGTTGTCCATCATGGCGAGTACCAAACGCCCGACCTCCGCACCCAGCTTTTCATAATCAAGCCGCATCGCGGTCAGCGCTGGGAACGTGTGCTCACATTGTTCAGAGCCATCCAGGCAGGTAATCGCCAGATCGTAAGGGACTTTCATCAGGCGGCGCTGGCATTCAAAGAGCGCACCCAGCGCTATTTCCTCATGGCTACAGATAATCGCATCCAGCTCCGGCTGGTTTTGCAGCAATTCCGTCATCGCATAGCGGCCAAACTGTAGGCTAGGCGCTTCCGGGATCGTAATTTTCAGATCCGCATTGTGATAGTGCGCCAGCATGGCTTTATTCCAGCCGTTCAACTGCTGTTTTTGCAAACGGTTATCCGTATGCGCGCCGATATAAGCCACGTGGCGATACCCCTTTTCCAGCAGCGACATCGTCAGTTGCTCCGCCGCTTCGGCCAGGGCGATATCAATATTGATATTCGCACTCAGCACGTCAGCACCGGAAACGTTCACCGTAATAACGTTGCTGGCCTGAATAATGTCTCGGGTTCGCTGTGAGAGTTGCGCGCTGAATAACACCAGCGCCGCTGGCCGCTGCTGCAGGAGTTTTTCGACCATTCCCGCTTCGGTATGCTGGCGATATTCATGGCAGCCCATGATTAACGGAACGTTATGTTTGCCCACCGCCTGTTGCAGCGCCTGCACAAAACGCACGCTGGCGCGATCTTGCTGAAAAGGATAAAGCACCGCGATAGCAGGTTGATAGGCTGATGCCAGCGCGCCTGCTGCCTGATTCGGAACATAGCCCAGCGTTTTTATCGCGTCATTGATTTTCTTCTGTGTGGCATCGGAGACCAGACCGGGTTCCCGCAACGCGCGGGACACCGTCATCGCGCCGACACCGGCATGGCTCGCAATGTCCTGTAGCGTCACGCGACTCGTACTCTCGGTGAGCTGGCTGGCCTCTTGATTGGGTTCATAGCCTAATGCTCTGGCGGCCAGTTCCACTTTGCTGCGTAACTTTTCAGAGACCAGATCGGGTTTGCGCATCACGCGCGATACCGTCATCGTGCCTACACCCGCGTAGTCGGCGACATCCTGTAGCGTAACCTTACCGGTACTGCGACGCTTACGCATGCTCACTTCCTCTCCATTCGTCATTTTTCTCATCGCGCGGTCGCGATAACAGCCTCTTACGTCATTGCTTTCAGGCTAGCGTGAAGGGCGAACGGCCCCGCTTTCCCGACGCATTCACGCCGAACCATCGCCGTTCCTAGTGTGCCTGTGACGACGCGGGGGAACAAATAATGGCCCCGCTTGTGCTAAGCAGGTCACAGTTAATGATAGCCATATCAGTTAGCGCTATCTTTTTAGATGTTAGTCACATTATTTTCGAAGACGGCACACTATCCTGCGTTCAGAATGATACAGAGGTGACTCTAATGCTTAACACTTTACTAACACCAGACGTTGTTCAGATTTTACCTGCCTGTGATGACTGGCGTCACGCTATCGCCTTGTCCTGCAAGCCTTTACTGGATAATGGTTCGATTGAACCCACCTATGTTGAGGCTATCTACCGCTCTCATGAGGCCATCGGTCCTTACTATGTCGTCGGCCCGGGGATTGCTATGCCGCATGCCCGCCCGGAAGACGGCGTGAACCAACTTGCCGTCAGCCTTACGCTGATTCGCGACGGCGTGGTTTTCCATTCCGAAGGCAACGATCCCGTACATTTACTGATCGTTCTGGCCGCCACAGACAGCAATAGCCATATCGATATTATTTCACAGCTCGCTCAGTTGTTCGACACGCCTGATGACGTCGCCGCGTTAATTAACGCGACGGAAGTAGAACAGGTGCTTTCCGTTATTTCTCGTTATTAATTGCCACCAGAGGACACAGATTATGAAAATTACAGTCGTATGCGGTAACGGCCTGGGTACCAGCCTGATGATGGAAATGAGCATTAAAAACATCGTTAAAGAACTCGGCGTGGTTGCTGACGTGGACCACGTGGATTTAGGTTCGGCGAAAGGTACGGACAGCGACATTTTTGTCGGAACCAAAGACATTGCCGATCAACTCGTCGCGCAGGCAGTGGGGGGGAAAATTGTGTCCCTAAATAACATGATCGATAAAGTGGCGATGAAAGAGCGCCTGTCGGTCGCCCTGACAGAACTTGGCGCGTTATAAGCGAGGGATCAAAAATGGAATTCTTCCGTTTTTTAATGAGTGATGTGCTGTCTGAACCGTCCATATTGGTCGGTTTGATTGCGCTTATCGGCCTGATTGCACAGAAAAAACCGGCCACGGAATGCATCAAGGGCACGGTGAAAACCGTAATGGGCTTCCTGATCCTCGGGGCGGGCGCGAGCCTGATCGTGTCCTCGCTGGGGGATTTCGCCCAGATTTTCCACCATGCGTTTGGTATCGCCGGTGTGGTACCGAACAATGAAGCCATTGTCGCGGTAGCACAGAAGAACTTCGGCACCGAGATGGCCATGATCATGTTCTTTGCGATGGTCATTAACATCGCGATCGCCCGCTTTACACCGTGGAAATACATTTTCCTGACTGGCCACCACACGCTGTTTATGTCGATGATGGTTGCGGTGATTCTGGCAACAGCAGGCATGAAAGGGGTGATGCTGATTACCGTTGGGTCGCTGGTCGTTGGGGTATCAATGGTGCTGTTCCCTGCCATTATTCACCCGTATATGAAGAAAGTCACAGGCTCGGATGACGTCGCCTTTGGTCACTTCTCTGCGATATCACAGCTGCTGTCAGCGTTTATCGGCAGCAAGTTTGGTAATAAAGAGAAATCAACAGAGGACATGGAAGTACCGAAGAGCCTGCTGTTCCTGCGTGATACGCCGGTTGCCATCGCCTTTACCATGTTTTTCATCTTCATTTTCACCTGTCTGTTTGCCGGCCCGGAAGCGGTGAAGACGATGAACGCCGGTGGGAAAAACTGGTTCATGTTTTCGCTGATCCAATCCATTACCTTTGCCGCTGGCGTGTATATCGTGCTGCAAGGCGTGCGGATGGTGATTGCGGAAATCGTGCCTGCGTTTAAAGGCATTTCTGACAAACTGGTTCCCAACGCTAAACCAGCATTAGATTGCCCGGTTGTCTTCCCGTATGCCCCAAATGCCGTTCTGGTCGGCTTCCTGAGCAGCTTTGCGGCTGGAGTGATCGGTATGGTCCTGCTCTACCTGATGGGATTAACGGTGATCATTCCCGGCGTGGTGCCGCACTTCTTCGTCGGCGCAGCGGCTGGCGTTTTCGGTAACGCCACCGGCGGACGTCGCGGTGCGATTTTAGGTTCTTTTGCCAACGGGCTGCTGATTACCTTCCTGCCTGTTTTCCTGCTGCCAGTTCTGGGCAGTATTGGACTGGCAAACACCACGTTCAGCGATTCCGATTTCGGCGCGGTGGGGATTCTGCTGGGCATTATCGTGCGCTAAGCCCGCATTGATGAATGTCATCCAACAGATCGGTTTTAGTTAACGGGGGAAATGATGGAATTCTATTTAGATACGGCGGATGTCGCCGCAGTAGAACGACTCGCTGGCGTGTTGCCGATTAAAGGCGTGACCACCAATCCGAGCATTGTCGCACGCGGAAAATCCGATATTTACAGCGTGCTGCGGGATATGCAGGCCATTATCGGCACGGAAGGACAGCTGTTTGCTCAGGTGATGTCGCGCGATCCTGATGTGATGGTGGAAGAGGCATTGAAGCTCAGAGAGGTGATTCCTTCTCTGGTCGTCAAAGTGCCAGTGACGCATGCGGGTTTGAGTGCCATCAGGCAATTGACGGCGCTCGATATCCCTACCCTCGGCACCGCTGTATACGGTGCGGGGCAAGGGTTTTATGCCGCGCTGGCTGGCGCTCGCTATATCGCGCCTTACGTCAACCGCATCGATGCGCAGGGTGGCGATGGGATTGCGCTCGTGAAAGAGCTGCAAACCCTGATTAACCTGCACAGCCCGCAAACTCAGGTGCTGGCAGCCAGCTTTCGCACGCCGCGTCAGGTGCTGGACTGCCTGCTGGCGGGGTGTCGGGCGATTACCGTCGACCCTGCCGTTGCTGAACTGTTCCTGCAAGATCCTGCAGTTGACGATGCGCTTAACCGGTTCGATCACGACTGGCAGGCGCGCTTTGGTCATGCCGATCTTGGCTGATTGATGAAAAACACCACTCGCTCGCCGGGTGGTGTTTTCCACTGTTTACAAACCCACCTGCTCTCCCCTTCTCGCGAATTCAAAGGCGAGCGCCACGTCACCCATTTCCCTCTCATGCGAACGCGCATATCTCACCGTAGCCGTAGATCGGTTCTCCCATAAGATAATTGATTGGACAAAATTTGCACATTGAGGAAGGGGTGATTATATTTATCACTCAGTAGTTTTTTTAGTGATAATAACAATAAATAATAGTTACAATATAAAACTATCTATCTTATAAATTTAAATTACGATTTAAATGGCGCATTGCTGAGGCTCTGTATTCTGGCAGAAATACGGCTTCTATTTGAAATACGGCCTTTACCCTTTGCCGACAGCGATAGTGGCAATACTTTTCTCCTATGGTTGATTCAAAATACGTGTGTATCTTTTATTACATTCAGGAGTCCAGCATGTTACTCAAAACGTTTCTATTCGGCACAATTTTAGGAATAACCTCATTTACGGCTTTCGCCGCCAATCCTGTCGATGGAAAGACACTTAACGTTGCGGTTTCTCCAGCTTCACCACCGATGCTATTTAAATCCGCTGACGGGAAATTAGAAGGTATCGATCTTGAACTCTTCTCTTCTTATTGTAAGGAGAGAAATTGCAAACTGAAAATAACAGAATACTCATGGGATGGCATGCTGGGTGCCGTGGCAAGCGGTCAGGCTGATGTCGCATTTTCAGGGATATCCATCACGGATAAACGTAAGAAAGTCATGGATTTTTCTGCGCCCTATTATGTGAATTCATTTAATCTGGTGAGCTTGAATAACCGCGATATAGACCTGAGCGATCTGAAGAATTTACAAAAATACTCTGTAGGGTTCCCCAGAGGTATGGCTTATGCCGATTTGATAAAAACCGATCTGGAACCCAAAGGATATTACTCGCTCAGCAAAGTTAAACTTTATCCCTCTTATAATGAAACCATTGCCGATTTGAAAAATGGCAATCTCGATCTCGCCTTCATAGAAGACCCGGTTTACTTTAACTACAAGAACAAGCAAAAAGCCCCGATTGAAAGCCGCCATGTTTTTAAAGGCGTTGATCACCTTGGGTTTGCCTTTAAGAAAGGTTCACCGGTGCGCGATGACTTTAATACCTGGCAGAGTGAACAGGGTGAAGAAAAAATATCGGGCATCGTAGATAAGTGGATGAAATAAAAAACGATGTCATCACAAGATATGATAAACATCTATTATTTCTTGTTTGAAGGTGTCAAGTACACGCTCATCGTTACATTGACGTGTTTTGCATCAGCCTTGGTTATTGGATTAACCGTCGCCGTGTTACGGCGACTGGTTTTTCCCTCGGTGAAGAACATACTGGATATTCTGGTCTTCATTTTTCGTGGTATTCCCGTTTTAATCGCCGTTTTCCTCGTTTATTTCGGCCTTCCGGCAATAGGCCTGAGTATTCCCCCCCTGCTTGCCATGAACATTAGCATTGGATTAATCAGCGGGAGTTATCTTGCAGAAGTGTTCCGCGGTGCACTTCAATTGGTTGATCCGTCAGAGATTACTGCCGCCAAGACCGCAGGTTTCGGGAAATTACAAATTATAAGATACATCGAGCTACCGCAAATGCTCCGCTTTTCTGTTCCTGGGGTAGCCAACGAATTCTCATCGGTATTAAAAGCCACACCTTTTGCCTACACGGTTGGCATACCGGAAATCACCAAGCAGGCCATGTCTCTGACCGCAGTCACGATGAACGGTCTGGTCATTTATACGCTGGCGGCAATACTTTATTTTCTCATTTACAAATTATCTATTATTGCCGTAAGGCGGCTTGAAAAATCAGGGTGGCAATAGATGACATTAATAGAATTACGCGAGGTCAGTAAGACACTCGGTAGCAAAAAGGTGCTGGATAATCTCAACTTACAGATTGAGCATGGCGAAATAAAAATCGTCATGGGTCCATCTGGCTGTGGCAAAACGACGTTGCTGCGCTGTCTCGCCCAGCTTGAAAGCCCGGATACAGGTAATATATTTTTTCATGGTCATAACGTTACCGATAAAAAGTTTAATATTCTCGATTTCAGGAAAAAAATTGGATTTGTTTTTCAGAACTACGCGCTATACCGCCATCTGAACGTTATGGACAATATTACTCTGGCGCTGCGTAAAGTATTTAACGTCTCCGAACGCGATGCCAGAACTAAAGCCTTATATGAACTGGAAAGGCTGGGTATGGAGGAGCACAGTATGAAATACCCTTCACAGCTCTCTGGCGGCCAGCAACAGCGCGTTGCTCTCATCCGTGCTCTGGTCACCGATCCTGAAATTATTGTGTTTGATGAGCCGACATCCGCCCTCGACCCGCTCATGACACGTGAAGTAGGTTCGCTTATTAAGCAGCTTCACCGGCGGAAAGTCACCATATTGTGCGTCACCCACGATATACGTCTGGCTAAACAGCTTTGCGACAGAGTGACCTTCCTAAACTATGGCAGGATCCGGGCTGAAGGATCTTTCGCAGAGCTGTCAGCCCTCAATGGCGAGCCGGATATTCATTATTTTTTTGGAGAAAAGTAATATGCTTGCCGGATGGATGAGTTTTTATCACGAGCTGATAGATCAGCTTCCACTGGTGCTTGACGGAATCGGCGAAACAGTAAAGCTGGCGATAGTGGTTTCTCTCACGGGATTTTTCTGGGGCATTGTTATTTTTTTTCTGAGTATCAGCAACCGGCCAGCCGTTAAAAAGCTAACAGAAATGTATATGGACTTCTTTATCGGCACGCCATTAATTCTTATTTTATTTGTCATGTATTATGGCTTGCCACAAACCGGTATTAACTTATCGCCTTTCGCTGTCGCGGTAACGGGATTTACCCTTAATATCGGGGCTTATAACGCCGCCTATATGACAACCGCTTACAATTCCCTGAACAAGTACGAGGCAGAGGCGGCCGTCGTACAAGGGTTTAGCCAATGGCAAATATTTCGCTTAATGATATTGCCTCAGGTATTAATCACCTCAGTGCCCGCCCTGACTAATCAGGTCATTAATAATATCAAGGACAGCACCATCGCTTTTCTCATCCAGTACACTGAATTTTTTTCCCGCATTCAGGAAGTCGCGGCAACTAACTTTGAGTTTTTCAGTGCATACCTGTTTGCTGCGCTGGTTTACTTAGTGCTGATTTCTTTTATTGTGCTGCTGTCCAGAATCATTGAACGCAAGCTGCTTGTTCTCACTCAGGCCTAACCTGACAGGTACCGATGATTGATGCAGATAACGGTCAACGGTTCCCCGCGTACTGATTCCAGCACGCTTTTCCTTCACCGTTCTGTCAATGCAGGACGAAATCGCGGTACTTTTCCACCAGCGTCAGAAAATCATCCAGACCGCATAAAGACAGGCTCTCTTCGTCGTAATAACTCATGCCTTCTTCCAGCTCATCGGTGGTGAAAGACAGCTGATTTGCCTGCACCATCACTTCTTCTTCATCCAGCGACAGCGTGTATTCATGCCCCACGCGCCGCCACTGTCGTTCGCTGCCCGCAACAGAGCGCGCCGCCTCTTCAACGTCAGTCAAGATCGTCAGCTGGCCTTTCACTTCTTCATTGAACCAGTGTCCGATCGCTTCATGTCCCATCGACATACGCACGATGACCTGGCCCGTCACATCCCGCAAAAATTCATAGTCCATGATGCCATCCTCACTGTGATGTTTCTTTTGTTCAGTTTAGTCGCCTCTGCCCCCTCTCGTCGTGATACACCTTCACCTTTCATGCTGCAAAGGCACGATGCCAACCGCCAATGCACAGGCAGCGTGAGGTATGACGCGTATAAAACGGGCAGAAAAAAAGGAGGCACAAGGCCTCCTTCGGTGTAGAGATGCGAACTATAGCGAGTTAGACCGCCGTCTGGAAGATCACGCTATCCGCTTTCTCGGTATATTGACCTAACTGGTCAAAATTCAGATAGCGATAGGTGTCCTGCGCGGTTTTATCCACCTGCGACATGTAGGTCTGGTACTCTTCCGAGGTCGGCAAGCGACCCAGCAGCGACGCAACCGCAGCCAGTTCGGCAGAGGCCAGATACACGTTAGCGCCGGTTCCCAAACGGTTCGGGAAGTTACGCGTCGACGTGGAAACGACAGTCGCACCATCCGCTACGCGCGCCTGGTTACCCATGCACAGCGAGCAACCTGGGATCTCGATACGCGCGCCGCTCTTACCAAACACGCTGTAGTAGCCTTCTTCGGTCAGCTGTGCCGCATCCATCTTGGTCGGCGGCGCAACCCACAGGCGGGTCGGCAGCTGGCCTTTGTGGCTATCCAGCAGTTTACCTGCCGCACGGAAGTGACCGATGTTGGTCATACAGGAACCGATGAAGACTTCATCAATCTTCTCGCCCTGCACGTCAGACAACCAGCGAGCATCGTCTGGATCGTTTGGCGCACACAGGATCGGCTCTTTGATATCGGCCAGATCGATGTCGATCACTGCGGCGTACTCGGCATCGGCATCCGCTTCCAGCAGTTGTGGATCGGCCAGCCATTTTTCCATGCCCTGAATACGACGTTCCAGCGTACGACGATCGCCGTAGCCTTCGGAGATCATCCACTTCAACAGCACGATGTTGGAGTTCAGATACTCGATGATCGGCGCTTTATCCAGCTTGATCGTACAGCCAGCCGCAGAACGCTCCGCCGAGGCGTCGGTCAGTTCAAACGCCTGCTCGACTTTCAGATCTGGCAGACCTTCGATTTCCAGAATACGGCCAGAGAAGATGTTCTTCTTGCCTTTCTTCTCAACGGTCAGCAGGCCTTGTTTGATGGCGTACAGCGGAATGGCGTGAACCAGATCGCGCAGAGTAATGCCCGGCTGCATTTTCCCTTTGAAACGCACCAGAACAGATTCCGGCATATCCAGCGGCATCACGCCCGTCGCGGCAGCAAACGCCACCAGACCGGAGCCCGCAGGGAAAGAGATACCGATTGGGAAACGGGTGTGTGAGTCACCGCCCGTACCGACGGTATCCGGCAGCAGCATACGGTTCAGCCAGGAGTGGATAACACCATCGCCCGGACGCAGCGAGACGCCGCCACGGTTCATGATGAAATCAGGCAGCGTGTGGTGCGTGGTCACGTCAACCGGCTTCGGATAGGCTGCGGTGTGACAGAACGACTGCATCACCAGATCGGCGGAGAAGCCCAGACAGGCCAGATCTTTCAGCTCATCACGGGTCATCGGCCCGGTGGTGTCCTGTGAACCTACAGACGTCATCTTCGGTTCGCAGTATTCGTCAGGGCGAATACCCGCAACGCCACAGGCACGTCCCACCATTTTCTGCGCCAGCGAGAAGCCTTTCTTGCTGACCTCAACCGCTTTGGAAATACGGAACACGTCGCTGTGCGGCAAGCCCAGTGACTCACGCGCTTTAGAGGTCAGACCGCGGCCGATAATCAGTGGAATACGGCCACCAGCGCGGACTTCATCCAGTAAGACGTCAGTCTTCAGCGCGAAGGTCGCCAGCACTTCATTGGTGTCATGACGACGCACTTCACCTTCATACGGGTAAATATCAATCACATCACCCATATTCAGATCGTTCACATCGACTTCGATCGGCAGCGCACCGGCATCTTCCATCGTGTTGAAGAAGATCGGGGCGATCTTACCGCCCAGCACCACACCACCACCGCGTTTGTTCGGGACATAAGGAATATCTTCGCCCATGAACCACAGTACGGAGTTGGTTGCCGATTTACGCGACGAACCGGTACCGACAACGTCGCCGACGTAAGCCAGCGGGAAGCCTTTCTTATTCAGTTCTTCGATCTGTTTGATCGGGCCCACGGCGCCAGGTTGATCGGGATCGATACCTTCACGGGCGTTTTTCAGCATCGCCAGCGCGTGCAGCGGGATGTCAGGGCGTGACCAGGCATCAGGTGCCGGAGACAAGTCATCCGTGTTGGTTTCACCGGTGACTTTAAAGACGGTAACGGTAATTTTTTCCGCCAGTTTCGGGCGGGACAGGAACCACTCGGCATCAGCCCAGGATTGAATCACTTTCTTGGCGTGCGCATTGCCTGCTTTCGCCTTTTCTTCTACATCGTAGAAGTTATCAAACATCAGCAGCGTGTGGGACAGCGCTTCGGCGGCGATCGGTGCCAGCTTGTCGTTGTCTAACGCATCAATCAGCGGATGAATGTTGTAGCCCCCTTGCATGGTGCCCAGCAGCTCGATCGCTTTTTCCTGGGTGACCAATGGGGAAGTGGCTTCGCCTTTGGCGACGGCAGCCAGAAAACCAGCCTTCACGTAGGCGGCTTCATCAACGCCGGGGGGGACACGGTTAATCAGCAGGTCAAGCAATACTTCTTCTTCGCCCGCCGGGGGATTCTTGAGTGACTCAACCAGCGCGGCCATCTGCGTGGCATCTAACGGTTTAGGAACAATCCCCTGCGCAGCCCGGTCGGCTACGTGCTTACGATATTCTTCTAGCACGACGTTCTCCTCGCTCTCATTGTCTTCATTATGCCCGGCGCTCTTGTTCCCGCTTGTGGTGTCCATGCCTGGGTGCCAGCGTGTGGATGTAAGGTAGTAGAGTGTCCGGTCCAGCCTCGTCAGCATATCAGGATTTGAATTGATTGTTAATTCGTTCACATAATAGCAACATTAATTTTTATTCAACTATGCTATGTGCCCAATTTCACTATCACTAAAAAATGCCGACATCAGCAGAATAGCATGTCCCTGACGGCACACACTAACTATGCTGAGTTAACCACATAATAGGTAAGTTTTTAACAACATAGCGCGATTAATCATCGTTTGATGGCGTAGCGATAATCAGAATGTTCGCAATAGAGTCGGGAAAAGTGTTAACAGATGATAGGTGCCTTTACGGCAACGATGCCGGATGACCTCTTTGATAACAGGAAAAAACGCCATGAAGATAATACGGTATCTGCCAATGGTTTTCGTCTCTGCTTTCGCGTTCACCGCATCCGTCTATGCCGCCCCCATCGAGCTGGAGGGTATCGGTTTAACGCGCGATATTCCTTGTAATGGCAATAATGTCAATATTTCAGGCAACGGCAACAACATCGTACTGACGGGCAAATGTGCCACGATTTCCGTCGCGGGCTCTGAGCACAACATCACGTTCGATACCGCGACCTCGCTTATCGTGACCGGTGCAGAGATTGCCGCCACTGGTCAATCGACGGGTGACCTGACCGTCGCCGCGTATAAAAACACCATCCGCACGCACATTTTTTCCGAGGATAAACCCGCAAAGGTGAATGTAACGGGCACGGAACATCATCTCGATCTGGATTTTAAAGGCCCTGCCATTGTTTCCTTCAATGGCATCAGCAACCGCCTCTCATGGGGAGGAACAGAACCAAAGCTCTCTTCCAGCGGTGCCAATAACGTCATCAAACAAAAGCCCTAATTTGCTGCGTTTATTCCTCTGAAAGATGCCTGACAAACGGATTCCGGCAACGAAGAACACACGACCCAATCGACAGCTTGCCGATTGGGTCGTTATTTTTAGTACAAAGAATATCGCATCAATTCCCGCCAGAGCGGGTCACATCAGGCCTTAAACGTCAGCCACGGGCGTAGCCGTGCCACAGGTTGAATCAGCCCTGACTGCGCCTGAATATCAATCACAGGCGCAACCGGCTTATAGGCCGCTGGCGCTTCTTCCCGCAGTCGTTCGTCTTTCAGCGTGATGCATTGCCAGGGCAACGTATCTGCCAGACTCGCCGTATCGACCTTGTTACGCATATTTTGCCGACGTTCGGCACGCCCCGCGCCGTGTGAACACGACCACAGCCAGTCGGGATTTCCCTTTCCTGTAACGAGATAAGAGTAATCGCCCATTGAACCGGGAATCAGCGCAAATTCCCCGGCTTTGGCGGGCGTCGCGCCTTTGCGATGTAGGTTCATTCCGTGCTCCGGCAGAATAATGTTATGCGACAGATCGACCACCAGCTTGCTGGCGTCATGCGTAAACACTTGCTTCCAGGAAGAGCGAATCAGTTCAGTCAGCACGATCCGGTTGATCCACGCATAACGTGCGGCGACGCCCATAGCTTCCATATACTCCGTCGCCTGCTCCTCAACCAGACCAAACAGGCCGGACGCCGGATATTTTTCTCCCGCAGGCCAACAGGCTCGCGCTTTATCGATCCCACGCTGGCCGACATAAAAACCCACGTCCCGTGAACCGGTGTGAATCATCACCACGACTTCGCCTTCCTGCACGCCAGCCTGATACGCCGCGTGCCTGTCCAACACGGCATCGACAATTTGCAGCTCGACGAAATGGTTACCCGCCCCTACCGTGCCCAGACTGGAAGGTCGAAGTATCTCGCGCGGCGCAAAAAACGGCTCAGGCGCATGTCGACTATCGGCACGAACCGCCCCAGTTCCAGCAATGGAGCCAAGTTCCGCCGACAAGCGTCGGAAGTCTACCTCCTGCCAAAGCCCCTGCTGAGGCAATGCCGCCAGCCACGCTGGCAACCCCTCGTCAAAGAGCGCGGAAAACGAATCCGGCGTAACAGGAACATCACGCCGATCCAGCAGTAACGTGTTTTTGAGCGCCTGAATCAGCGCGGGTTTGTGCTCATCGGCATCCGTATGATGCACGCCCGTCGTCAGCAGTCGCATGCCGCAATTGATATCCGTCCCAATCGCCGCAGGGATAACGAAGTTCTCCGTTGTGGCGACAATGCTGCCGACAGGCGCAAGCGTACCGGGATGGAAATCCGGCGTCGCGCGCGCGACACAGACACGCGCATCGCTGCCCGGTAGCTGTACCGAGGCGAAATCCAGCAGTTGCTGAACCGCCTTTTCTTCCAGCGGCAACGTGTCCGGCAACAGAACCTGCGCTTCTGCATGCTCCCTGCGGAGATGATAAATAGAATGTTGGTAATCGGTGTCTATCCCCAAACGGGATAAACGTTTTTGTAAGCGAGTAAATGTAGACATGATGCTACCTAGAAAAACAAAAAATCGCTCCTCCCGTTTCGGAGAGAAGGTTGTTTTTCCTGCAGCAGCAGATTCAGGAAAGGATGTCGCGCTATTCTAGGGAGGAACGCCCCTATTGTAAACCGCACGTCACATCGCGCGGGCTCCGTTATGAATTGTTTTATCGATGTTAGTCATTATCCTCGCTCGAAGCCGGGGATATGATAAGCTCAATATATTAGGCATCACTAAATTAGTCAGTTACGCAGGATGGCAGGAACATGGCGTTGAGCAATTCGGATCGAGAATTCATGCAGGACGGTGCCGCAAAAGCAGCGGCTATGCTGCGCGCGATTGGCAATGAAAACAGGCTACTGGTGCTTTGTCTGCTTATCGAGCACGGCGAAATGTCGGTTGGCACGCTGCTTGAACACATCCCGCTGAGCCAGTCCGCCCTCTCGCAGCATCTGGCAAAAATGCGTGAAGAAGGGTTGATTAGCTATCGGCGCGAATCACAAACGCTGTACTACCGCATCGAAAATCAGGACGTGGAAAAAATCGTCGCCACCTTAAAAGGCATTTTCTGTCCCTGATAACGCCAACGGCCTGCAAGGTGAAGGCCAAGGATGGCACGCAATAAAAAAAACGCCACGGCACAATGGCGCCGTGGCGTTCGCGATTCAGTATGACGGATATAAAACTTAGAACGACGTATTCACGCTGACAAAGAAAGTCCGTCCCGGTTCGTTATAGGTTGCCGCACCGGCACCCGCAATGGTAACCACGTTGTTGTTCACCACATCCTGCGCATTACCCGCGCGGAACAGGCGTTTATCAAACAGGTTATCGACACCACCGGTCACGCTCAGGTTCTTGTTAAACTTATAGGTACTGCTTAACCCGAACAGCGCATAAGGGCTTAACTCATTGGTTGCGCTACCCGTTACGCGCTCACCTTTGTAGTTATATTTCTTCGGCTTCTGACGACCATACCAGGTCACATCGGCCAGGAAGGAAAGGTTCTCCGTTGCCTGCCAGTCTACGGATGAGTTCAGGGTAAACTCCGGCGTAATCGACAGATAATCGCCCGTGGTTTTATTTTTCGATTCCAGCATCCAGGTCAGGTTGTTACGCCAGTTGATGCTTTCCGTAACAGGAACGGTCAGGTTACCTTCCAGTCCCTGAATAACGGCTTTCGGTACATTGCCCCACTGGAAGATGTTGGCATTAGCATATTGGGAATTGGTTCCGCCCACCGCTTTACCGATGACATTGTTGCCTGCTTCAATTTTGTTACGGTAATCGTTATGGAAATAGGTGATACCCGCGATCAACCCATCACGGTGAAACTCCAGACCAATCTCTTTATTCAGGCTGGTTTCCGCCTTCAGGTCTTCATTGCCGATCAGGTAGCAAGACGTGCCACCAGCACAACCCTGTCCACGGCTATAGAGGAGATAATTCTCGTTAGTTTGGTACAAGTTCGGCGCTTTATAAGCACGGGCGATACCTAACTTCAGCGTATAGTCATCACCCAGTTCCTGCGACAGGTTGAGCGACGGGCTCCAGTTGGTGCCTGCCGTACTGTGATGATCGACACGTAACGCCGGCGTCAACATGGTGCTGTCCGTCAGTTGGACGTTATCTTCCACAAAGGCAGAAGCCAGACGAGCCGCGGATTTCTCACTACGACCACTACTGCTCAGTGAACCTATGCTTCCCGCTTCGGTTGTCGTCTGCGTGTTCGACACCGGATCCGTCATCTTCTGCTCGTTCCACTCAACCCCGAACGTGAGCACCTGCTCGACCCAGAGATTCAGCGGAAGATTCACTTCGTTGTGCGCGGTGAAATTATCCAGCTTGATCGTGCCATATTGGTTCGGATTAGTGGTATCAAAAATCCCTTCTAAACCGCCAGACAGTCCTTCAAGGATACGGGTATTGTGCGTACGTTCGTATTGCAGATACGACGTAGAACTGACGCCGCTGTCCCAGTAGCCGCGATGCGTGACCGCAAAGTTCTGGCGGTACATGCGGTTGGTTTCCTTGCCATAATTACTCACGACAAGCGGGTTGGTGTTGGTATTTTGCGAATCGCCCGCATAGATATTGCCCTGACGGCTGGAACCCGCTTCGAATTCCAGCGACTGCTGCTTGGTCATATCCCAACGCAACAGGCCGTTGATATCTTTATTACGCACCCCTTCGCGCCCGGAAGGCAGTGAAGCTGACTGATTACCCGCACGTGCGGACTGATGCCCTTGGTTAATATCGCGCGCATCAGCTTGGGTTTTGTTCAGATTACCAAACAGACGGAAGCTCAGACTGTCAGTCAGACCGCCCATCAGGCTGAAATCGGTACGCTTGGTTGCGCCTTCTGAACTATGCTCCGGCGCGTTCAGGAAGGTATTCCAGGTGCCGTGCCATTCTTGCGTCGGCTGTTTGGTGATGATGTTAACCACACCGCCCGCTGCGCCGTTGCCATAGCGCGCCGCGGCTGGGCCGCGCAGCACTTCAATGCGCTCGACCATATCAGCAGGCACCCAGTTGGTGTCACCACGGGTATCGCGCTCGCCGCGCCAGCCGTAACGCACGGCTGTACGACTCGACACGGGCTTGCCATCCACCAGAATCAGTGTGTTTTCCGGTCCCATGCCGCGGATATCGATCTGGCGGTTGTTACCGCGCTGGCCGCTGGTTGAGTTACCGGATAGGTTGACGCCCGGCATGGTGCGAATCAGATCGGACAGATCGTTAGCAGGCGGACGTTTACTGATATCTTCAGCCGTAATCACCGACACGCCCGGAGCCTGACGGGTTTGCTCAGCGGCCGTCACCACCATCGTATCGCCCGATGCTTTACTTTCGGCCTGATTCTGCACCTGAGGGGCAGGTTCCGTTGAAGGCGAGGTCTGCGCAGCGCTCAGAAACGACGTCATCCCGCAGCTAACGCCAATGAGCGTCGCCAAATAACGACGCGATTGTGGTAGTTTCATCAAAATTATCCTGCCCTGTAAGAAATGAATAAGTAGCCTGAAAAAGGATCAACATCGCAGCCGGTACAGCGACACCTAACGACAATCAGCAAAAACGCTGAATAACGGCGGAGATAAAACGCGTAAACGTGGCGGTTATCGGGGAGAAGCGTCATGCCAACGGCATCACGTCGTGTTGTTATGAAATGCTGTGTGTAATCAATCAGCCCTTTTCTCCGCATTGCCGGAAATGGAAAATGCATTTATCGTGCAATGTGATGTCCTCAACGAAAAATGCTATTGAGAAGTATTTGCATTACCATTTTGGCGCGGTCATTGTTACATTTGTCATTCAGGACGGGGTTTGCTCTAGCAGCAAAATGTTTTGCCAAAGCATCAAAATGGAAGGCGCAGGTCGAAGGGTTTAATCAGGTAGGTAATCACGTGCGCAGCTTCACTCAGTCATCAAAGCCGATCTATAAAGATCACATCGTTCAGCAATCGAGTCTGGTCGCGAATAATTACCGTTTTATCGGCCCTCGGTTGATCGATAACACGCCGGTGCTATTCGGGTCGTTCACTGTCGTACAGCTCAATCCCCATCTGATCCTGCATACCGCGGATGTGATTAATCGTCACAACATGAAAACCCAAAACCTGCTGGATGGCGCAATCAAGCTGGCCATCGTGGTAAGTGGCAATGCGCACATCTCCTTTGGTCATCAGGAACTGCATCTGGGAGAGAAGCAGCCCGCCTCGCTGATTGCGCTGACGGAGCCGACGATGTTTACCCGCATCGGCAAGCGCGATGAATATGAGCGAACGATTACGCTGACGTTCGACAGGGAATGGTTGTACGGCAATATGATGGACACCGTTGGCGACTGGCAGGCTATCCACGATTTCACGCAGACCCATCTGGCGACACACCTGTGGACACCATCCCGGCAGGCGCTGGCGATTGCTTTACAAACGTTGGATGCCGAACCTTGTCAAACGCCCCTCCAGCGCCTGTATCTGGAAATGCAGTGTATGAGCCTGATTATCGAGGCGTTTACTTCATTGACCGCCAGCGTCGCGCAGGAAAAAAGCAGCGGTGTTACCCTGCGCAGCTACCATCGCATTCAACAGGTCAGAGATATGCTGGAAAGCGGCAGCGCCGACCATCTTTCGATGAGTGAAATCGCCAAAAGCGTCAACATGAGCGAAAGCACGCTACAGCGCCATTTTCGTCAGACGTTCAATATGAGCGTGTTTGAATACCTGCGTAACTGCCGTTTGCAGCGCGCCATGCTGGCCTTGCAGAAAGACGGCATCGGCATTGCACAGGCGGCCAGCATCGCCGGTTACAACAGCCCCGCTAACTTTGCCACCGCTCTGCGTCGTGCATTCGGTATCACGCCGGGGCAGCTAAAAGACCGCTTCTGATTCTCAATCACTAATAACCAAATGGAATTTATTATTCCGTTTGGTTATTAATCGCTATTCAGCGATGCGCAGTAAATTAGTGTTTTTCTGCCAGCACATGACTATCCATGACCAATCAGACTGATATCACCGCAACGCTTGCCCACCACATCATCCATAGCGAACCTAATCGAGAAGCGCTAGAGGCCGCACGTAACGGGGTGACTGACTTCGTTTCCACCGCACTTCCCATCGTACAAGGTGCGATTGCCGATAGCGGGCTTGCGCCGTTAAAGCAGGTCTTCAGCGGCACGGACAGCCTGACGCGTAGCCTGATTCTGGGTTATGCAGGACACGTATTGGATTTTGACGATTATCATCCGGCGTTTCGCGGCCACCCCAGCACCGTCATTCTGCCTGCCCTGTTTGCTCTGGCGGCAGAAGATTCCTCCGTCACGGAAGAGGCGTTTTTGACGGCGTATGTGATCGGTGTGGAAGCCGCAGGCAGAATCGGGCTGGCATGCGGCCCGCGTCATTACAGCCTCGGCTACCACAACACGGCGACGCTCGGCGCTATCGCCGCCGCTGCCGCTGCTGCACGTCTGGCTGGCGCGTCGGTAGAACAGACGCAAACCATTCTTGGTCTGGCGGCCACGCAGGCCGCTGGGCTGCGGGCGCAGTTTGGCTCAGCGGTCAAACCGCTACATGCCGGGCTTTCCGCCAGAGCGGGGCTAACCGCCGTCAAGCTGGGCTTGGCGGGCTTCCAGGGCAACGAACAGCAGGTGGTTGACGCCTTTCTTGCGGCGCACGGCGATCAAAAACAGCAGCCGGAGCTGCTGGTTGAAAACTGGGGCGCACCGTGGCGTATGTTGTCTCCCGGTCTGGAGTTCAAGCGCTACCCAACCTGTGGCGGCACCCACAGCGCTGCCGAAGCCGCGTTTGCCCTGCGGGAACGGTGGCATCAGCAGAATGGGGCGGATGCCGATCTGGCCGATGCCATCGAACAGATCACGGTGACTTTCCCACCGGGCGGCGATGTTGCTCCCTTTATCCGTAACGCGACAAACGGTGTAGAAGCCCGGTTCAGCCTGGAATATGTGATTGCGGCGGCACTGATTGAAGGGGAGCTAAAGCTGGCTCATTTTTCAGAGGCCCCGGTTGAAACCACGATCGCCGCGCTGGCGAACCGCGTCATACGCCGCGCCGATGAAACCGCGCCACCCGATGAGCTTGACCCAGAGGCGCGCTTTCATGAGGTGACGCTGTACTTACGTAACGGCAGCACGCTAATCCAGCGCACCACACGTCAGGAAACCTCGGCGCGCCCTACCGATCTCCGCGCCAAGCTGCGGCAAACGATCGGTTCGCTGGCGCATCTCGACAGCAATCAGATCGCCGACCGCTGCGCATTACGGCAGGACGGCGATTTACGCTATTTGCTTGGGCTGTTGTTTTAACAAGACACTGTTTTAGCAAGACACTGGTTTTAGCAGGATGCAGGGATGTGAGTTGCTGTCGATAACCGTCATTATCGACAGCACGATTACTGGTAATACTATTATTGGCAATACCATTGCCGACAACCACCACGCTGTCAGATCGGCTTAATCCGCCTGATGGGAAAGCCATTTCCCTTTTTCATCAAATACCGTCACGCCCGGCACTCTGGAGTAATTCCCTTCCCCCTCTGATTTATAGTGGGTCGCCAGTATATGGGGAGCGCGATAGTCAAAATTGAAATAGCCATCATCAGGATTCTTGACGATCAGCTTGCCCGTGCTGTCGATGAGACCTTCTTCTACCTTGAAGTAGCGATTATCAAGGTTGTTTTTAAATGACGTCGCTTCACCATACGTAAACAGGTTCTTTTTCTCTTGCGCGGAAATAGCCGGGAATCGCGTCACATCAAGCTGACGTAATACATGCAGGAACATCAGACGTTCCAGCGGCGTGCCTGCATCTTTCGGGACTAAAAATTGTAATGTGAGTCCACTTCCCACATTCACATCGTATTCATAGCCGACAAACGCGCTGTCGCCATAAATAAAAAGGTTATCAGCTTCTTTACCTTCGGGGACGATCTCTTTGGTTTCAGCCATGAGTTCAGGAATCGACTGAGGAGCTACCTTAAAATAAACATCGTACTTAAACACTTCCGACGGGAATCGTATTTCAATGCGCGTTTTTGACATGCTCCGTTTAATAAAGCGCTCAGGCTTTTCCATGCGCTGTTCGAGTGCTTTCCAGATAGCCTGATGCATTTCTGCGATCTTAAATTCATCAGCGATCTTTACACCATATTTCGCTTCCAATTCCGGCTGAGACAATGCTAAATCGTACATCGACAATGCCTGCTCGCCGCGGTAACGTTCATCCATCGTACGCAGTACGGCAAACGCGTTGGCTAACGCGACGGTGTCCTCAGCATTCGCTACCCCGATAAAGTAGCGTTGCTTAGCCTCATCATATTGAAAATAGACGGCTTCCAATTTGCCCTGTTGATTATCATATGCCGCGCCGTTTTCCGACTGGAACAACACACCCTTTTGCCCTTCCAGCCACGATGCCAGATTAAAATCCTCTTTTGCCGCGCTAACGGTAAGCAGGTCAAAGTCGGTGTTATGCTGCTTATCCCGATAGGTGTAGATCTGCGTGTCTTTATTTTCCCGATCGATAAGCAGACGCCCCATCTTGCGAATATACATCCCGTGCTCTTGTAGGCTCAGCTTGTCGTACATGCTAAACGGCAGCTTAATCGTGAAATATTCTTCGGGATAAAAGGGGATACCGGGGAAATCATCCATCGGCGCGCGGTTAAATGTTTCTTTCTCTTCAAGAAGCCACGCCTGATAGGCTTTTTTATGTTCTTCAAAACGCTGCTGGATTTTGAGTAAACCGGGTGACTGTTCTTCCGTCTTTTTCAAGACCATGGTGATTTCACAATAATAAAACGCACAGGCAGCGCTTTTATCCGATACGAACGTAACCGTGTTTTTCCCGGTGATGTTTAGCGTGTGCCACATACCGTTGACCCGTATACGGTTGTCTTTCATCTCCTCGGTATATT
This sequence comes from Pectobacterium sp. HCp5_1, assembly GCF_032905925.1. Taxonomy (NCBI): domain Bacteria; kingdom Pseudomonadati; phylum Pseudomonadota; class Gammaproteobacteria; order Enterobacterales; family Pectobacteriaceae; genus Pectobacterium; species Pectobacterium sp. HCp5_1. Next base: position 187,446 of record NZ_JAUMIO010000003.1, on the reverse strand, counting down.
CGCCATCCTCGTTGTAGTAACTCACCTGCGTCGGCGTCAGATTAAAATAGAGGTCATTTTTAATGCTCTTGAGGTTTTTTGCGATATGTTCCTGAAGGTTATCTCTGTTTTTATTGGCTTCAGGATTTTTACTGTTATCAAACACTACGCTGATATCTTCAACCAGATATTTCCCCTCGCTCAGGGTTTCTTCTCCGTTACAGCCCGACAGCCATAAGGCCATCATGATAATACCCAGGTATTTCTTCATCACTTCATCCCTGTAAAATTAAAAAGCCTCCGAGTGCCGCGGCACGCAGAGGCGAGTCATGCATCAGTAAGCTGATGTTATCAAAAAACTTATTATAATTCAGGCACTGACGGTTAGGGTTTTAGCCATTGGTCCAGAAAGCGAAACACCTCTTCCTGCTGTTCCTGATAGAACACGTGCCCCAGATCAGGCCAGATTTTGGTTTGCAGCTTGCTATCTGCCCGCTGGGATTGCCACACCTTGTGCATTTTGGCGTAAGCATCTTCAACAGATTGCGTCGGGAACAGTTTGTCCTGGCCGCCGTTAAATAGCAGCATCGGTTTTGGTGCAGCTACGCTCGCCACATCGGGGAAATCAAAGCGCGTCGGTTGCCCCGGATGCAGCATATAGAATGATGACTGCCCTCTCAGCACATTGTTACCCGGCGTCATCAGACCGTCATACGTGCCAATCCAGGACACCGCTGCCGTTGCTGCTACCTTGTCGGACAGCGCGGCGAGCTGCCAGGCACGATAGGCACCCATTGAAAAACCCACGACGCCGATGCGTTGTTTATCAACCTGCTCAAGCGATGCCAGAAAGTCCGTCGCCCGCATGTCTTCGTAGGCCATCAGCCCCGCGAGTGAGCGCCCCAGATTAAAGAAATTGCTCGCCAGCGCCTGCTGCTGCTCATACTTGATCGGCCCGCGCGATCCCCAACCTAGCGCATCGACCGCCAACACCACATAGCCCCGCTTCGCGAGTTCATCCCCGACAAAGCGGCCAGTGAAAAACTTATCTGCCCATGCCTGTGCGGAATCGAGCTGTGCGTCATTGCCCCACGGCTTAATCATCTTCTCTTTGCCGATATCAAACTTCGCGCCGTGATCGTGCAGCAGGATCACCGCAGGGTGCAGCCCCGCACTTTTTGGTGTCAGGAGCAACGCGTCTACGCGGCTTTCATCGGTCAGGTTAAAGGCGACTTTCTCCGCCGTATAGCTGCCGCGATCCTGTTTTTCCATCGCCTGCGGGGCAAAGTCTTTGGTGGAATCCGGCGTCAGGAGCAGTGAGCGCAGCGTTTTTCTCGACTGGGCTTGCCACTCGCTAAAATCCGTAAAACGCCCAGATAGCCAGGAATCCGTGTAGGTCATCTGCTGTTTAAGCTGCGGATAAAATGAAGGCAGTCCTTCATCCGTCACCGCCTGATCTGTCGCGGGTTGAATCGTAGGGTTCATATCGTTCGCCATCAGTGAAGGACTGGTCAGCAAAGCCGCCAGTAGCCAGACAGAGGAGCGTAAGGTATTAAGATTCATCATAACCTCAAAAATAAAACGTCGTTTCTTTTTGAGGTTTGATTGTAATTGACGCCGCTAAAAATAAACGGACGGAACGCGCATTCTGCGAAGCCGCAGGCAAAAAAAATCCAGCACCTTTACGGTGCCGGATTATGATTCATCGTAGCAGTAGGCGAAAAATGACATCAGGCTACGGATTCACCTCGTTTACGTTCAGCCACCAGCACAACCCCTTTGCGCGATTCATTCGGTGCAAGGCTCCAGATATCGCTTTCGGGAATACTGCGACCATCATATCGGATTCGTTCTCCGTCATACGGCCAAAACGCACGCTGTTCTGAGTCGAATACAAATACCTGAATACCCACTTCTTTACGCGCCATACGTGCCCACAAGGCTTTCCCACCTGGGAATTGAACGTTATCACTCACCAGCACAATGCCGTCATTAATGAGCGCCTTATACATGGCGCTAGCGACATTGGCGTTTCGTTCACGTTTAGTGACAATCACACCTTCAACCTGAGCAAGAGTGTCATCTACCAGTTGCTGATTTTCGTAATAACCGATGACCGCCAAAATAGTCTCGGTTTCATCATTGCTGTGGCGAGATTTTAGGTCAATCTTTGCGACGACAACATGCCGTAAATCTCCGTTAACGTCATCGGGTTCTCCATATATAGCAACGGCATGATGCCGCTCGTTATGGATATAAATATCCACCGCGCGACCGTTCACACTCGTTTCGCCAATTTTCCGATATTCCCGCGCCATAGTGGCGGGACTATATGACATTGGAAGAATCGCCATATCAAAACTCCCGCTATCGTTGAGTACTGGTGACATTGTAAGCATAGCCTGTTGCTCGTCGTTGGGGACTATCATACCAAACATCATGCACATTTTAGCCAATTTACGCCGCGGCGCTCCCCATAAACATTGCAGCCAGGCGAAACAGGGAAATAGGTTGATTCATCGCAGGCTCACGTGAACAAAAAATCGCACCAGACACCCTAGCGTCGCGTCATAGGGAAGCCGTATTGTCTGGCAGACCACACCACAACGAACGCAATCAATAACAGCACCAACAGCGCCGGAGAGAAAGCAGCAACGCCGAGGCGCTCCAGCAGAACACCACCGATGATACCTCCCCCTGCAATAGCCATGTTCCAGGCGGTAACCAACATAGACTGCGCCACGTCAGTCCCCCCTTCAGCCGTTCTGACAAGAGCCGTCTGGAATAACGTCGCCGCACCGCCGAAGGCTAACCCCCAGACGGCCACTGCCGCATAGACCACAGCTGGTACATCACCTGCCACGCCAAGCGCCAGTACGGACAGGCAGAACAATGCCGCTGGCCGGCTACTGGGCGTGTCAGCGTCTGCGGTTGGCAAAAGCGTCGCACGGCTTGAAGAAAAACTGGGCGTGAGGCTATTTCACCGCAGTACGCACAGCATCACATTGACCGTCAGGCTCACTATTTCTGGCGCGTAGCCGACGAATTCTGGCTGAAATCGAAGCAGCAGAACTGGAGCCGTGGGCGCTACGACTTCCCCCCGGCGAACCAGAGTTGCCATTACCCACCTCGATGGTCTGCAACAACATCGAAACGCGCCTCTGTTTCGCACTGCAAGGGTTGGGGATCGCCTACCTGCCAGACTTCTCCATCCGTGAACCGCTGGCCAGCGGCCATCTACAGCCGATCCTGACCGACTATGTGGAGCGCAGCGGCGTCTTCTATGTGTTGTGGCCTGCCAGCAAACACCCGTCACCAAAAGTACGGGCACTCGTCGATTTCCTCTGCGCGCGAGTGTTTCCCGCCTCTGATGCGTAAAAAAAATCCGGCACCTCTAAAAGGTGCCGGATTGAATTCACGCTATTCGAACCTGAGCGAACTTACTTCTTCTTCGCTTTCGGGTTCGGCAGGTCGGTGATGCTGCCTTCAAAGATTTCAGCCGCCAGACCAACGGACTCATGCAGCGTTGGGTGCGCATGGATGGTCAGTGCGATATCTTCTGCATCACAGCCCATCTCGATCGCCAGACCGATTTCACCTAACAGTTCACCACCGTTAGTACCGACAATCGCACCACCGATAACACGGTGAGTTTCTTTGTCGAAAATCAGTTTGGTCATACCGTCAGCACAGTCAGACGCGATAGCACGGCCAGACGCCGCCCATGGGAAGGTCGCGGTTTCGTAGCTGATGCCTTTCTCTTTCGCTTCTTTCTCAGTCAGACCTACCCAGGCTACTTCCGGTTCGGTATAGGCGATAGAAGGAATCACTTTCGGATCGAAGTAGTGTTTCTTACCGGAGATCACTTCGGCAGCAACGTGGCCTTCATGCACGCCTTTGTGCGCCAGCATCGGCTGACCGACGATGTCGCCGATAGCGTAGATGTGTGGCACGTTGGTGCGCATTTGCTTATCAACGTGGATGAAGCCGCGATCGTCAACTTCCACGCCCGCTTTGCCAGCATCCAGGTTTTTGCCGTTCGGTACACGACCGATAGCAACCAGAACCGCATCGTAACGCTGTGGCTCGGCTGGCGCTTTTTTGCCTTCCATCGTCACATAGATGCCATCTTCTTTGGCTTCTACTGCCGTCACTTTGGTTTCCAGCATCAGGTTGAACTGCTTGCTGATACGCTTGGTGAAGACCTTAACGACATCTTTGTCAGCAGCCGGGATAACCTGATCGAACATTTCAACAACGTCGATCTGTGAACCCAGAGCATGGTAAACGGTACCCATTTCCAGACCGATGATACCGCCGCCCATAACCAGCAGACGTCCTGGGACGCTTTTCAGCTCCAGTGCATCGGTAGAATCCCATACGCGCGGGTCATCATGAGGAATGAAAGGCAGTTGGATTGGACGTGAACCCGCCGCGATAATCGCGTTATCGAAGTTGATCGTCGTTTTACCGTTTTCGCCGTCAACTTCCAGCGTGTTGGCACCTGTGAATTTGCCCAGACCGTTAACCACTTTAACTTTACGGCCTTTCGCCATGCCAGCCAGACCACCGGTCAGTTGGGTGATGACTTTTTCTTTCCACAGACGGATTTTATCAATGTCGGTTTTAGGTTCACCGAACACGATACCGTGTTCTGCCAGTGCTTTGGCTTCTTCAATAACTTTAGCAACGTGCAGCAGGGCTTTGGAAGGGATACAACCCACATTCAGACACACCCCACCCAGCGTGGAGTAGCGCTCTACCAGTACGGTTTCCAGACCCAAATCCGCCGCGCGGAATGCAGCAGAGTAACCCGCGGGGCCGGCACCAAGTACCACTACCTGAGCTTTAATTTCAGTACTCATCATGACCTCTTAATTGATTTCCGGCGGGTCTGTGACGTCACACCCGTCGTCTTTCAAGTGGCAGGTGCGTTAGCATCGTGTCTTCACTCCAGTCACTTACTTGAGTAAGCTCCCAGAGATTCAGCCCCTTGCCGCCTTCCTGCCACCCGAAATCCATAGGGTGTATTTTTAATAACGCCCTCTTCCACCGGGACGTGTCTTTGCCGCAGTAGTTTACAAAATCGTTAACAATTTTGAAACAACAAGCGACTAACGATTTGTCCTTGATCACTGACAGCTGTAACAAATTACAGCTTATCAGAAAAAAGCCGGCCGTCAGGCCGGCTTTTCGATTACATCACCAGACGGCGGATGTCAGACAACATGTTGTTAATGATGGTAATGAAGCGAGCACCATCAGCACCGTCAATGACACGGTGGTCGAAGGACAGAGACATCGGCATCATCAGACGCGGAGTGAACTCTTTACCATTCCAGACCGGTTCCATCGCGGACTTAGACACACCAAGAATAGCGACTTCCGGCGCGTTGACGATCGGCGCAAAGTGCGTAGTCCCGATGCCGCCCAGGCTGGAGATCGTGAAACATCCGCCCTGCATTTCGCCAGCAGTCAGCTTACCATCACGGGCTTTCTTGGAGATCGCCATCAGTTCGCGAGACAGCTCAGTGATGCTCTTCTTGTTCACGTCTTTAAAGACCGGAACCACCAGACCGTTCGGGGTATCAACCGCAACACCGATGTTGATGTATTTCTTCAGCGTCAGACGTTGCGCGTCTTCAGACAGAGAACTGTTGAAGCGTGGCATCTGCTCAAGCGCAGCGGCAACGGCTTTCATGATGAAGACAACTGGGGTGAATTTCACATCCAGTTTGCGCTTCTCAGCTTCGGCGTTCTGCTGTTTACGGAACGCTTCCAGATCGGTGATGTCAGTTTTGTCGAAGTGCGTAACGTGCGGGATCATCACCCAGTTACGGCTCAGGTTAGCACCAGAGATTTTCTGGATGCGGCCCAGTTCCACTTCTTCCACTTCACCAAACTTGCTGAAGTCGACTTTCGGCCATGGCAGCATGCCCGGCAGTCCGCCGCCAGCGGCAGCAGCTGGCGCAGACTCAGCGCGTTTCACTGCATCTTTCACGTAAGCCTGAACGTCTTCGCGCAGGATACGGCCTTTACGACCAGAACCCTTCACTTTCGCCAGATTCACGCCGAATTCACGTGCCAGACGACGGATAACCGGCGTTGCGTGAACGTAAGCATCGTTCTCAGCGAACTCGCTCTTGCCTTCTGCTTTCGCAGCCGGTGCAGCAGCAGGTTTTGCTGCTGGAGCTGGTGCAGCAGGTGCCGCTTCTTGCTTAGCAGTTGGAGCCGCCGCAGGTGCAGCGCCTTCCACTTCGAAGACCATGATCAGTGAACCGGTTTTCACTTTGTCGCCGGTGCTGATTTTGATTTCTTTAACCGTACCCGCGAACGGCGCAGGGACTTCCATTGAAGCCTTGTCGCCTTCTACGGTGATCAGTGATTGCTCAGCGGCGATTTTATCGCCAACTTTAACCATCACTTCAGTCACTTCGACTTCGTCACCGCCGATATCTGGTACGTTAACTTCTTTAGCGGCAGAGGCCGCTGGCGCAGCTGCTGCAGGAGCAGCGGCTTGTGCCGGAGCGGCAGCAGGTGCTGCTCCCGCCACTTCGAATACCATGATCAGAGAACCGGTAGAGACTTTATCGCCGGTGCTGATTTTGATCTCTTTAACCGTACCTGCGAAAGGTGCCGGGACTTCCATAGACGCTTTGTCGCCTTCTACGGTAATCAGAGACTGTTCAGCAGCAACGGTGTCGCCTACTTTAACCAGTACTTCAGTCACTTCGACTTCGTCACCGCCGATATCCGGTACGTTGACGTCTTTCGCTGCCGATGCCGCTGGAGCAGCAGCCGGAGCCGCTTCTTTCTTCTCTTCTGCCTTGGCAGGTGCAGCGTCAGCTGCACCGTCGGCGGAATCGAAAATCATGATCAGTTTGCCAGTTTCAACTTTGTCACCGACAGAGACTTTAATCTCTTTCACGACACCAGCCTGCGGAGAAGGGACTTCCATAGAAGCCTTATCACCTTCAACCGTGATCAGCGATTGTTCAGCTTCAACTTTATCGCCAACCTTCACCAGCACTTCGGTGACTTCAACTTCATCTGCACCGATATCCGGTACGTTGATTTCGATAGCCATGTAATCTTTACCTCTTATGCCAGACGCGGGTTAACTTTATCTGCATCGATGTTGAATTTAGTGATGGCATCAGCAACCACTTTCTTATCGATTTCACCGCGTTTAGCCAGTTCACCCAGAGCCGCAACCACGACGTAAGACGCATCCACTTCGAAGTGGTGACGCAGGTTCTCACGGCTGTCAGAACGACCGAAACCGTCAGTACCCAATACGCGGTAATCGCTAGCTGGGATGAAGTTACGGATTTGCTCAGCAAACAGCTTCATGTAGTCAGTAGATGCCACCGCTGGCGCATCGCTCAGTACCTGAGCCACGTAAGGTACGCGTGGCGTTTCGGTTGGATGCAGCATGTTCCAACGCTCACAATCCTGGCCTTCACGTGCCAGTTCAGTGAAGGACGTCACGCTGAATACGTCAGAACCGATGCCGTAGTCTGTCGCCAGAATCTGAGCCGCTTCACGTACGTGACGCAGGATAGAACCAGAACCCAGCAGCTGCACTTTACCTTTGCTACCTTCAACCGTTTCCAGCTTGTAGATACCCTTACGGATACCTTCTTCTGCACCCTGCGGCATCGCAGGCATGTGGTAGTTCTCGTTCAGCGTGGTGATGTAGTAGTAAATGTTTTCCTGCGCTTCACCGTACATGCGATGCAGACCGTCATGCATGATGACCGCAACTTCGTAGGCAAATGCCGGATCGTAGGAAATACAGTTCGGGATAGTCAGAGACTGAATGTGGCTGTGACCATCTTCGTGCTGCAGACCTTCGCCGTTCAGCGTCGTACGACCGGAAGTACCACCGATCAGGAAGCCACGAGCCTGTTGGTCACCCGCTGCCCAGCACAGGTCGCCGATACGTTGGAAACCGAACATGGAGTAGTAGATGTAGAACGGGATCATCGGCAGGTTGTTGGTGCTGTAAGACGTTGCCGCCGCCAGCCAGGATGAACCTGCACCCAGTTCGTTGATACCTTCCTGCAGAATCTGACCTTTCTGGTCTTCTTTGTAGTAAGCAACTTGCTCACGGTCCTGCGGGGTGTACTGCTGGCCTTTCGGGCTATAAATACCGATCTGGCGGAACAGACCTTCCATACCAAAGGTACGCGCTTCGTCAGCGATGATTGGAACCAGACGATCTTTGATAGATTGGTTCTTCAGCATCACGTTCAGGGCACGTACAAACGCGATAGTGGTAGAGATTTCTTTGTTCTGCTCTTCCAGCAGGGTGCTGAAATCTTCCAGCGTTGGCAGTTCCAGCTTCTCATCAAAGTTCGGCTGACGAGACGGCAGGTAGCCACCCAGCGCCTGACGACGCTCGTGCAGGTATTTGTACTCTTCAGACTCTTTATCGAAAGTAATGTACGGCAGTTTTTCGATATCAGCATCAGACACTGGCACGTTGAAGCGGTCGCGGAAGTAACGCACGCCATCCATGTTAACTTTCTTAACCTGGTGAGCGATGTTCTTACCTTCAGCCGCGTCGCCCATACCATAGCCTTTAATGGTATGTGCCAGAATAACGGTTGGTTTGCCTTTGGTGTCCTGCGCTTTTTTCAGTGCAGCGTAGACTTTCTTCGGATCGTGACCACCACGGTTCAGTGACCAAATTTGATCGTCGGTCCAGTCTTTAACCAGTTCTGCCGTCTCCGGGTATTTACCGAAGAAGTGCTCACGCACATAGGCACCGTTTTTGGATTTGAAGGTCTGGTAGTCACCGTCAACGGTTTCTTCCATCAGTTGGATCAGTTTACCGCTGGTGTCTTTACGCAGCAGTTCGTCCCAACGGTCGCCCCACATGACTTTGATCACATCCCAGCCAGCGCCGCTGAAGATACCTTCCAGCTCGTTGATGATCTTACCATTACCAGTAACCGGACCATCCAGACGCTGCAGGTTACAGTTGATGACGAACACCAGGTTGTCCAGTTTTTCACGGGTCGCGATAGTGATCGCACCTTTGGATTCTGGTTCGTCCATTTCACCGTCGCCCAGGAAGGCATAAACGGTTTGCTTAGAAGTATCTTTCAGACCACGGTTTTCCAGATACTTCAGGAATTTAGCTTGGTAGATAGCACCGATCGGGCCCAGACCCATAGATACGGTCGGGAACTGCCAGAAATCTGGCATCAGTTTAGGGTGCGGATAAGAAGACAGACCGTTACCGTGAACTTCCTGACGGAAATTGTTCATCTGATCTTCGGTCAGGCGGCCTTCAAGGAAGGCACGAGCGTAAACGCCCGGAGAAATGTGGCCCTGGAAGTAGACCAGGTCGCCGCCGTCCTGCGCAGTGCGAGCACGGAAGAAGTGGTTAAAGCACACTTCATAGAAAGTGGCGGAAGACTGGAAAGAAGCCATGTGGCCGCCCAGATCCAGATCCTTTTTAGAAGCACGCAGCACTGTCATGATCGCGTTCCAGCGGATTGCTGAGCGAATACGACGTTCCAGATCCAGATTACCAGGGTACTCCGGCTCGTCTTCCACTGCGATGGTGTTGATGTATTGACGTGCAGCTGTACCAGCAGCAACGCTGACACCGCCTTTACGTGCTTCACTCAGAACCTGATCAATCAGGAACTGGGCGCGTTCAACACCCTCTTCACGGATGACCGATTCGATCGCCTGCAGCCAGTCGCGGGTTTCGATCGGATCCACGTCATTATTTAAACGATCTGACATGGTTATTCCTTATCTTCTCTAATCAGTTAGTTTATGGAGCCTGTCTTCCTGCATTCTGACTCAGGTTTCGTCCTAAGCAAAACGCATGAAGACAGGCTCATCGTCGTCATTACCGCATTCAGAGCCCCAAATTACGGATGCTCAATCCCTGCGTTGCTGGAGCCGACGCAGCGATCTCTCGCGCCGACTATGTTCCCGGTTAAGATCCAGCAATACTTCCTCAATAAACGCCAGATGACGGTGTGATGCTTCGCGCGCCTTTTCCGGCTCACGGGCAACAATCGCCTCAAAAATGCTGGCGCGATGAATGCTAACCTGAGCCAACACTTCACGGCTCAAATAAAGCAATTCAAAATTCTGCCTCACGTTCTGTTCGAGCATCGGCCCCATACAGCGCACCAAATGCAGCAACACCACATTATGCGTGGCTTCTGTTACAGCAACCTGATACTGCATAACGGCTTCTGACTCGGCGTCCAGATCGCCCGCTTCCCTCGCCTTCTCAATCACGGCATGACAATCCCGGATACGCTGCAGATCCGACTCTGTGCCACGCAACGCAGCATAGTAGGCAGCAATGCCTTCCAGCGCATGACGCGTTTCCAGAAGATCGAACTGTGATTCGGGATGTGTGCTCAGTAATTCTGCCAGCGGATCGCTGACGCTTTGCCATAGATTGGCTTGAACGAAGGTACCACCACCCTGACGGCGCAAAAGGAGACCTTTGGCTTCCAGGCGTTGAATGGCTTCTCTCAGAGAAGGGCGGGAAACATCGAACTGTTTTGCCAGTTCGCGCTCCGGTGGGAGCTTCTCGCCGGGGCGCAAGGTTCCCTCAAGGATCAGAAACTCCAGCTGCTGTTCAATCACATCTGACAGTTTGGGCTGACGGATCTTGCTGTATGCCATAGTGGATTCTTCTCTGCGAATGGCGCGGAGTCAATTGGTAATACCAATTTCAAAAACGTGACGCTAAAGTAACAAAGTATTCACCTTCTGTCCATAAGGACCTTGAGCTAAATCACCAATCCCACCAGATTTTAACAAATGCACGAGAAACATGCGGCAAAGTGATAGCCCGCCTGTGGTATTACCATTAATCCCCACTGTCTATATTTTAACTTTTTTGAAACGTAAAGCAGGCATTGCTGAACCGTTTAAATACGAAAATAGTGAATTTAAATGCACAAAATAAGGTTTTTTATTCTTATAAGTGAAGCGTAGTTATCCGCAACTTCACATCGTGGTAAACAGCATTTTACAGCAGGGATAAAGAGATAATAAAAGGGAGTAAAACTAAAGGAGTAGCAGCCCCCTTCTCCCCTGAAAAATCCTCTCTCAATTTTCTCGTCATCAGGCTCTTAATCAGGGAAAGGTAAAATTTTTGATGTGGCGATAGTTTTTAATTATCAGACGATAAGAAATCAGTGCAATCTTGCGTACTTACCACTATTCTCTGCCAAACGGTAGCGGTTTTCTTATTTTAAGAAATACCGATCCGTAAAAATAAAATTACACAAACGTATAGTCACTAATACGCGTGTTCGTTCACACCGTGTTTTTTACTTGCACTGGCAGAGGGTTAAATTTGATGGATAATCAACAAACGGACGGCACGCTAAAGCGTGGTTTGAAAAACCGTCATATTCAGTTGATTGCCTTGGGTGGCGCGGTAGGTACTGGCCTCTTTCTTGGTATTGCGCAGACAATCAAAATGGCCGGGCCATCGGTCCTGTTAGGCTATGCGATTGGCGGCCTGATCGCGTTTCTCATTATGCGCCAACTGGGCGAGATGGTGGTTGAAGAGCCGGTAGCCGGATCGTTCAGCCACTTTGCCTATAAATACTGGGGCGATTTCGCGGGCTTTGCATCGGGATGGAACTACTGGGTGCTGTATGTGCTGGTCGCCATGGCCGAGCTCAGCGCCGTGGGGATTTACGTCCAGTACTGGTGGCCAGACATTCCGACCTGGGTATCCGCCGCCGTCTTCTTCCTGCTGATTAACGCCATCAATCTGGCGAACGTCAAAGTCTACGGTGAGATGGAATTCTGGTTTGCCATCATCAAAGTCGTCGCGATTATTGGCATGATCGTCTTCGGTGGCTGGCTGCTGTTCAGCGGTACGGGCGGGCCGGAAGCGACCGTAACCAACCTGTGGGCGCAGGGCGGGTTCTTCCCGAACGGCGTGCTCGGTCTGGTGATGGCGATGGCGGTGATCATGTTCTCATTTGGCGGGCTGGAACTGGTGGGGATTACCGCAGCAGAAGCGGATGACCCAGAGAAAAGCATTCCACGCGCGACCAATCAGGTTATCTATCGCATCCTGATTTTCTACATCGGTTCACTCGCTATCCTGCTGTCACTGTACCCGTGGGGCAAGGTTGTAGAAGGCGGTAGTCCGTTCGTCATGATCTTCCATGAACTGAACAGCAACGTCGTAGCGACAGTGCTGAACATCGTGGTACTGACCGCAGCGCTGTCCGTTTACAACAGCTGCGTGTATTGCAACAGCCGCATGCTGTTCGGTCTGGCGAAACAGGGTAACGGACCGAAAGTACTGAAAACTGTCGATGCGCGTGGCGTTCCGGTTGTTGCTATCGGTATCTCCGCGCTGGCGACGGCGCTGTGCGTCCTGATCAACTACCTTATTCCCGGAAAAGCGTTCGAGCTGCTGATGGCGCTGGTCGTGTCGGCTCTTGTGATTAACTGGGCGATGATCAGTCTGGCGCACCTGAAGTTCCGTGCGCAAAAGGACAAAGAAGGTACGGTGACCAAATTTAAAGCGCTGCTTTATCCGCTGGGCAACTATATCTGCCTGCTGTTCCTGGCCGGCATATTGGTCATCATGTTCCTGACGCCAGGCATTCAGATTTCCGTCATGCTGATTCCGGTCTGGCTGGTTATTCTGGCCGTGGGCTACTTTATCAAAAAGAAAAATCAGGCGACGTAAGCCTAAGCCTCAGCGTTCACCACATCCTTTTCCATGGCCGACTCTGTCGGCCATTTTCATATTTGCAACGTCCATCACACTTTGCCCCACCCAACCCGTTTGTCCATTTTTGCAACCGATTTCATACGCTCTTTTATCCCTATCGAGAGGAATAATCGTGCTTACACGTTAAGCACAGGAGTCGTATTCATGAAGAACAACGCACTGTCCGTTAAAGAAAAGATCGGCTACGGAATGGGTGATGCAGGATGCAACATGATTGGCGGGGCCATCATGCTATTTCTGAGCTACTTCTACACTGATATCTATGGGCTCTCGCCTGCTTTAGTGGGCACCCTGCTACTTTCCATTCGCGTCATCGATGCCGTCACGGACCCGATTATGGGCGCGATCGCCGATCGCACCCAAAGCCGCTGGGGTCGTTTTCGGCCTTATCTGCTTTGGGTCTGCGTGCCCTACGTTCTGTTCAGCGTCCTCATGTTTACCACGCCGGATTGGAGCTACAACGGCAAAGTCATCTACGCTTTCGTCACCTATTTTCTGATGTCGCTGACGTACACCGCCATCAACATCCCCTACTGCTCACTGGGCGGCGTGATCACCGCCGATCCGCATGAGCGGGTTTCTTGTCAGTCATACCGCTTCATCATGGTCGGTATCGCCACGCTCATCCTCTCTTCGACGCTGCTGCCTATGGCTGAGTGGTTCGGCGGCGAGGACAAAGCGCGCGGCTACCAAATGTCGATGGGCGTGATGGCGATCATTGCCCTATTCATGTTTCTATTTTGCTTTGCTACCGTTCAGGAGCGAATTAAACCCGCCATCCCCACCAACGATGCGCTGAAAGCGGACCTGCGAGACGTCTGGAAAAACGACCAATGGCCGCGCATTCTGCTGTTAACCCTGTGCAACGTCTGTCCCGGATTTATCCGCATGGCAGCCACGATGTACTACGTCACGTGGGTGATGGGAAAGTCCGCCTCATTCGCCAGCCTGTTTATCAGCCTCGGCGTGGTTGGCATGATGTTCGGCAGCGCATTGGCGAAACCCCTGACCGACCGTTTCTGTAAACTGAAAGTGTTTTTCTGGGTCAACATCGCGCTAGCGATCTTCTCCAGCACCTTCTATTTCTTCAACCCTCACCTGACCAGCTTTATTCTGGTGATGTACTTCCTGCTGAACGTCCTGCACCAGATCCCGTCCCCGCTTCACTGGTCGCTGATGGCCGATGTGGATGACTATGGCGAGTGGAAAACTGGCAAGCGAATCACTGGGATCAGCTTCTCAGGCAATCTGTTCTTCCTGAAGGTCGGGCTGGCGATTGCGGGGGCGATGGTCGGCTTCCTGCTGTCCTACTATGGTTATGATGCCAATGCTCCACAGCAAAATGCAGAAGCCATGAACGGCATCATTATGTTGTTCACCCTCATTCCGGGCATAGGCTATTTGATTACCGCAGGCGTTGTGCGTTTGCTGAAGGTCGATCGCCAGCTCATGCAGCAAATACAAATCGATCTGGAAAAACGCCGTAATAACTATCGGGAACTGAGCGAGAGCCGCGACAGTCAATCACTCAACGTCAAAAGAGGAGGAGAGAATGATGAACCCACATCAATGGCCTAACCCACTGATTGAACAACGGGCTGACCCTTTCATTCTTCGCCACACGGATGGACAATATTATTTTATTGCCTCAGTACCGGAATACAATCGGCTCGAAATTCGCCGGGCCAGTTCGCTGGAGGCGCTTGCCCACGCGACCCCGGTGACAATCTGGCGCAAGCATGAACGCGGCCCGTTAAGTGCGCTGATTTGGGCACCGGAACTGCACGTGATTCATGGTAAGTGGTATGTCTATTTCGCCGCTGCGCCGACGGAAGACATCAAAGACGGCTTATTCCAGCACCGCATGTTTGCGCTGGAATGTGCAGACAGCGACCCGCTAAAAGGCAACTGGGTAGAAAGAGGCCGGATTTGTACGCAATTCGATACCTTCTCGCTGGATGCCACCCACTTTGAACATAAAGGCAAACGCTACTATCTGTGGGCGCAAAAAGATCCCGCTATTTCTGGTAATTCGAATCTGTATCTGGCGGAAATGGAAAATCCGTGGACGCTGAAAGGCACGCCGGTCATGTTGAGCAAGCCGGAGCTACCGTGGGAAGTGATGGGTTTTAAAGTCAACGAAGGGCCCGCCGTCATTAAGCACGGCGAACGTCTCTTCATCACCTATTCCGCCAGCGCCACCGATGAAAATTACTGTATCGGCTTACTGTGGGCGAACGCAGACAGCGATCTGTTGAACCCGACAAGCTGGCATAAATCGCAGCAGCCGGTCTTTACCACCAGCCGAGCAAACCGGCAGTTTGGGCCAGGCCATAATAGCTTTACGCAAACAGAAACGGGCGAAGACATTCTGGTTTACCACGCCCGCAACTACACGGAGATCGAAGGCGACCCGCTGTATGACCCGAATCGCCATACGCGGATTAAAACCTTCACCTGGGATCGTGACGGAATGCCCGTGTTCGGCGAACCGCCCGCTGACAGACAATAAGCGAGAAACGGTTGCGCTGGGACGCCCAACGGGAAATTAAACCAGCGCACCGTATATCGTCAGGAGCGCGACGACGACCACTAATACCAGCGTCACCTTTTTCGCCAGCGTCACAGCGGCTTTGGGCGTCTCCACAGGCTCAACGTGGGATTCACGCGCGAGAGAAAATTGAGCCAGTTGAGTCAACACCCAATACTGTGAACTGCGAGAATCCCCCAGCGAAGCGAACCAGGCTGGCAGCGCTTTCTCGCCGTGCCCCAGCAGTGCGTAAGCGGCACCCGCCAAGCGTGCGGGGATCCAATCAAGCCAATGCAGTAAACTATCGACGCCAGACTGCGCGCGCTCCAGCGGGGTGTGGTGGCGGGCAAGCCAGGTTTGGCTGGCGCGTAAAAATGCATACCCCGTTAGCGCAATCGGCCCGTAGGGTCCAGCAGCGATAAACCAGAACAGCGGCGCTAAATAAAACCGGAAATTTATCCACAGCAGCGCATTTTGCAGCTCTTTCAGTTGCTCTCCTTCTCCCGTACCAACGGGCAAACCATGAATCAGCGCCAGTTCAGCCGCCATTTCCCGACTGGCATCCGCCTCGCCGCGCTGTGCCGCCTGCAAATAGCGCCGATAGTGCTGACGGATTTCACCCGCACCAATGCACATCAGGCTGATGACAATCCACAGCAGAAGAGAAATCAGGCCAAACAGAATACCGCTCGTGAGCCACAGCAAGCACGCCACGATGCCCATGCTGCAGAGCGTCAGGAACAGCGTTTGCAATAAAGATGGAGACGGCACGTGCCGGAATACGACCTCAAGCCGATGATCGATCTGCCAGTGCTCGCCCTGTTTGAACAAGCGTTCCCATGCCAGCGTAAGCAACAGTGTAAACAGCGTCATTAATCCAGACTCCCTTTGTTCTCTGTCCCGTTTTCTTGTAGCAGACGATGATAGCCGTCCCAGTCAAATGCCGGTCCGGGGTCGGTTTTACGGCCCGGTGCGATGTCGCTGTGTCCGGTAATTCGCGATAGCGTAATAGGATAGGCCTGCATTAGCAGGCGTGTAATCGCCACCAGCGAGTGATACTGCTGCGCGGTAAAAGGCAGCGTATCCGTCCCTTCCAGCTCAATGCCAATAGAGAAATCATTACAGCGTTCCCGACCTTCAAACACCGAAACACCCGCATGCCAGGCGCGCTGATCGAAAGGCACATACTGGGTGATTTGCCCATCGCGGCGAATCAGGCAGTGTGCCGCGACGCGTAAATGGGAAATATCGGCGAAATAAGGATGCGCAGTGGGATCCAACGTCGCCGTAAACAGTTGATCAATATACGGACCGCCAAACTCGCCAGGCGGCAGACTAATATTGTGGATCACCAGTAGGGAAGGCACCTCATCATTCGGGCGGCCATCATAATGCGGTGAAGGCGTGTGTGTAATGTCGGATAACCAGCCATTTTCCAAAAGCATCGGCGATAACCTCGCATCGTATCGTTTGCCGGCTGAATCAGGCGAAAACTCAATTTCAGGAGTAAAAACAACGTCAGTGTAAAAACCATTGTAGCCAAAAGTCCTTGTATCCAAGATACCATGTTTCACGCCATGCTATCTATTCAACTGGGTATCAATAGGTTTTACCGTTTGTTTTGTGATATTCCCGTCGTTTTCCTGCCTGAACACAATCCCGATACGTTTTTTAGTAAGGTGAAATTCCTAACACCATTATGTGATTAAAATCACATTACAAATGTAATAGCACAATAAAAGGCAATCGTTTTCGTGCATTGCGTCTATTTTTACTTAAAATGCATGACAAAATTATCTTCTGATTTTTTTAGATATTACCAAAACTTATTTTGCGGTCTTACGTACGACGTAAATAACGTCTAACACTATGGTACTTAACATGAAAAAAACTTTCGCCGCAGGCGCTTTACTCGCACTGTCATGCTCAATGCCTGCTCTTGCCGACAGCAATAAAGCCGAATACCTGTCCGACTGGTGGCACCAGAGCATTAACGTCGTCGGGAGCGCCCACACGCGTTTCGGACCGCAACTGAACAGCACGACTTACCTGGAATACGAAGCCTTTGCGCGTAAAGACTGGTTCGATTTCTACGGCTACGCCGATGCGCCTAAGTTTTTTGGTGGCGATCCCGACAGCCGTGGCATTTGGGACAAAGGCTCTCCGCTGTTTGTCGAGATCGAACCACGCTTCTCAATTGATAAACTGACGGGCGCTGATCTGAGCTTTGGTCCGTTTAAAGAGTGGTACATCGCCAATAACGTTATTTACGATCAGGGTCGCAACAGCGGTTCACGCCAGAGTACCTGGTACATGGGCTTAGGCACCGATATTGATACCGGCACCGACCTGTCTCTGTCAGTGAACGGCTATGCAAAATACCAATGGCAGAACTACGGCGCCGCTAACGAAAACGAGTGGGACGGCTACCGTGTAAAAGTGAAATACTCTTACCCACTGGGTTCGATGCTGGGCGGCAACGTCTCGTATATCAGCTTCACCAATTTCGATTTTGGCTCAGAACTGCGTGATAAATCGAACTCAAGCCGCACCAACAATTCCATTGCCTCCAGCCATATTTTGGCGCTGGGCTACGACCACTGGCACTACTCTTTCGTCGCGCGTTATTTCCACAACGGCGGCCAATGGGCTGATGGCGCAGAACTCAATTTCGGCAAAGGCCCGTTTGAAGTGAAATCTACCGGCTGGGGCTACTATCTGGTCGTCGGTTACAACTTCTAAAATCGCTTCCTCTTTCCGGCGACCACGGATGTTCGCCGGAAGACTCATAACAGTAACAGATTGAATTGTAATAAGTATTCATTCTGGATGTCCTGATATAAACAAGGTAGCATAGACCTCCGAATCCCCCTTCGGAGTTTTGTCATGTCAACGCGTCGCTACAGTCAGGAACAACGCCAACAAGCCTTGCTCGCTCGTATTGCACAAGATATCCCCGCCAGCGTGCAACTGGCCTTGCGTGAAGATTTAGGTGGCATCGTCGATGCTAATCAAGATATTACCGCGCTTCTGCTCCCCGACAACGAGACCGCCAGCGCACGCATTATCACGCGTGAAGCAGGTATATTCTGCGGCACACGCTGGCTTGAGGAAGTCTTTTCTCAATTAGGCAATACAACAACGATCGTCTGGCACGTTGCCGATGGCGACGCTATCACGCCCAACCAAACGCTGTGTGACATCACAGGCCCAGCCAAACAGCTCCTGACAGGTGAACGCACGGCGCTGAATTTCCTGCAAACGCTGTCCGGCGTCGCCACTGAAGTCAGCCGCTATGTTGCCGTATTACAGGGAACACGTACTCGACTGCTGGATACACGCAAGACGCTGCCTGGGCTGAGAACCGCGCTGAAATACGCCGTATCATGCGGTGGCGGAGACAACCATCGACTTGGCCTATCCGATGCCTTCCTGATCAAGGAAAACCATATTATCGCCGCGGGTTCAATCAAAAATGCGGTAGAAAAAGCACAGTCTCTGCGCAGCGATGTTCCGGTAGAAGTTGAGGTCGAATCACTGAACGAATTACAGCAAGCGCTGGAAGCGGGCGCCGATATCATCATGCTGGATAATTTCAGTCTGGATAACATCCGGGAAGCCGTTAACACTACGCAAGGCAGCGCGCTGCTGGAGATATCCGGTAATGTCACCCTCGACACGCTGCGTGGCTATGCGGAAACGGGCGTAGACTATATCTCCGTGGGGGCGTTAACCAAGCACGTACAGGCACTGGATTTATCCATGCGCTTCGTCTAACCGCTCTTCTATTTCTATCGGCGAGGTGCTATTTCGCACCTCGTTCACCTCTCGACATCTCATCCTCTCGCACACCACCGTAACAACACAAACGACAAATCCCGCGCGGACTTGCTGTCCCGACAGCGTGAAAATTGCGTCTCTGCTCGCAAAAAATTTTCAATCCTCTGCAAATCGCTAAAAACATGTCGTGGCGCTTTCCTGTTTCACATTTCCCTGCTCGTCAGCCTTCGCTCCCTTTTCTATGCTGCCGCCATCCGTATGGATTTATGTACCGCAACATTTATACGCCACAAAATTTATATGCAACAACAGGGAAATCAACATGACAACACAACAAGGATTTACGCTGATTGAGCTGATGATCGTTATTGCGATCGTCGCCATCCTCAGCGCTATTGGCGTACCGGCTTATCAAGGCTATCTGCAAAAAGCAGCGCTAACGGACATGCTGCAGACGATGGTGTCTTATAAAACGCCTGTCGATCTCTGTGGTCTGGAAAATGCCGCGTTTACGGCCTGCAATGCAGGTAGTCAGGGCATTCCGGGTAGCAAATCTTCACGCTATGTCAGCGCCGTTAGCGTCGCTCAAGGCGTGATTACGCTGACTGGCCAATCCACCCTGCAAGGGCTGCGCGTTGTTCTGACGCCAACGTGGGATACCGAAATCGGCGCTTCACGCTGGACGAAAAGCTGTGCCACGGATGACAGTACAGAAAGGCTGCAATCCGCCTGTCAGGACGTTTTCCGTTTCGATAATACGGCAGGCTAATCATGACAGACTCCTCCTTCTCCTCCGAGCATACCCTCAGCGAATTACAGACGCTGTGCCGACGTTATCAGGCATTGTTGCTCAGTCTCGATGAACAAACGCTGTCGGTCGCCGTCACGGCCTCCCCTTCTGCGGAGATGATTGCCGCGCTGCGTTTCGCCAGCAATCGCCGCATTATGGTGGAGCAATGGCCACAAGCCAGAATGGAACAGCAGCTTAACCCGGTGAACGCCGTTGCCGAGCCCGCAGAAACCTACCATGCCGGCACTTATGCCAACACTCATAACAATATTCATAACAACAGCACCGGGCTGCAGGATCATGACGATGACTCCCCTGTTGCACAATTTATCCATCAAACACTACGTCTCGCCGTTCAGCGGCGCGCCTCTGATATCCACTTTGAGCCATTACTGGACGGCTATCGCGTACGCCTACGCATTGACGGCGTGCTACAGGCCATATCCGCACCGCCGCCCGAACTGACAAACCGTATTACCGCGCGGCTGAAAATCATGGGTAAGTTGAACATCGCTGAACGGCGACTGCCGCAGGACGGCCAATTCAGCCTGACGCTGGATCAACAAGCCTACTCATTACGCATCGCTACGCTGCCCGTACAACAAGGCGAAAAAGTCGTACTGCGTATTCTGCAAACGCACCAGCAGGAGTTAGTACTGGATAAACTCGGGCTCACCGCAAAGGCGTTACAGCAGGTGATTAGCGTGCTGAGCGCCTCACAGGGAATGCTGTTAGTCACGGGTCCAACAGGCAGTGGAAAAACCGTCACGCTTTACAGCGCAATACGCTGGCTAAACGAGTGCAGCCGCAATATCTGTAGCGTGGAAGATCCGGTCGAAATTCCCTTGCAGGGCATAAACCAAACGGCAATCAATCCCAAAGCCGAACTGGGCTTTGGCCGAATTTTACGAGCGCTGCTGCGGCAGGATCCAGACGTCATTATGATCGGTGAAATCCGTGACGCTGAAACCGCAGAAATTGCGGTAAAAGCCGCACAAACCGGCCATCTGGTCATGTCCACGCTGCATACCAATTCTGCCGTAGAAACGTTAACTCGCCTCAGTCATCTGGGCATCCCCGGTTACCTGTTAGCCGCGGCGCTAAAACTCATCATTGCCCAACGCCTTGTTCGTCGGTTATGCCCACACTGTAAAACCCCAGAAGAACCGCTACTTTCACTACCAAACGATGTATGGCAAGGGCCACTGCAACATTGGCAAGCCCGCGGCTGTAGCCACTGTTTTTCTGGCTACTATGGTCGCGTTGCGCTCTATGAATTGTTGCCTATCACGCCAGATTTTCAGGCAGCGCTAGCGGGCAACGCCAGCACAGGGGAATTATCTGCACTCTCTCGCCATGCCGGTTTTCCAACGTTACTGACTGCAGGGCTTGAGTTGGTCAACGACGGCCTGACCTCACTTGCTGAAGTCTACTGTGTAGTGGGCGATGAGCGGTCAATGAATCAGGAGGCGAAATGAGGCTACAGCGCTTATATCACTGGCAGGCCATCACGTCCGAGGGCGAATTTATCGATGGAGAACTCATTAGCACACATCGCCAGCACGCCTATGCCAGCCTGATTGCACAGGGTTACCAGCCGCTTCTCGTAAAAGCCAGCCATTACCTGTCGCTACGCTACTGGAAACGTGAACAGCTAGGCGAGTTAATCAAACAGCTTGCTGCCCTGCTACAAGCCGGATTACCACTGCTGGAAGCATTAAAACTGGTGTCGGAACAGCACGATCGCCCCGGCTGGCGCTGCGTATTACGGGATGTTCGTACCCATGTTGCTCAGGGAAGCTCGCTGTCTGAAGCACTACAGGAATATCCTCACATCTTTCCCGTTCTGTATCGTTCCCTCATTGCCGTCGGCGAGCTAACCGGCAAGCTGGACGCATGCTGCCTACAGCTCGCCCAGCAGCAAGAAAAACAGTCCAGGCTGCAACAGAAAGTCATCAAAGCGTTACGTTACCCCTGCTTTGTTTTAGCAATCGCCATGCTGGTCAGCATGATGATGTTAACGCTGGTTCTACCCGAGTTTGCGTCGCTCTATTCCTCGTTCGAGACGCCGTTGCCGTGGTTTACCCGGCAATTGCTTTATCTGGCAGAAATCATATCTGACTACGGACTGATTGGGTTGCTGATGCTTAGTTGCCTGATTGTGGGGTACGCTCGCTTGAGGCAGAAACGGCCATTGTGGAAAACCCGAGAGCAAGAATGGTTGCTGAAGATTCCTATCGTATCCAGCCTGTTACGCGGTAAATCGCTGAACCAGATCTTCCATATTCTCGCCATGACGCAGCATGCCGGTTTAACGCTCCCGGAAGGACTGGATGCCGCCGCGACGATCCGTCACCCGCTCTATCAAGTCGCAATTCAACAAATACAGGCGCAGCTGCATCAGGGGACGTCGCTATACCATGCCACACAGCATCACGCCATACTGTTCCCTGCGCCCTGTCCGCAACTGATCCGCGTGGGGGAAGAAACCGGTGCGTTGGATGCGATCTTTACACAACTGGCAGAATGGCATGAAGGTCGGGTACAGCAGCAGGCAGACATGCTGACACAAACGCTGGAACCGTTGTTGATGATGGTCGTCGGGGGAATGGTCGGGGCGCTGGTGATTGGCATGTATTTGCCTATCTTCAAGTTGGGGAATGTATTGGCCGGTGCCTGAACCGACCAATACAACATACAAACAGCGACAAACTACGCCGTATGCATCACCGCTGACAGCGGACGGAAAGACGGCGCGTAACGGCGGCAATTACCCGTTGAAAATACGGTTTTCCTGCTCGGCCACGCGGATAAATGTTGTACGCTTTGTCAGCTCTTTCAAACGGGATGCACCCACATAGGTACAGGCCGAGCGCAGGCCGCCAAGAATATCGCGCACGGTATTATCTACCGGACCGCGCAGAGGCAATTTAACGGTTTTTCCTTCTGCAGCACGGTACTCCGCCACACCGCCAACGTGACGCTCCATCGCGGAGGCGGAACTCATGCCGTAGAACAGCATCATCTTCTCACCGTTTTCTTCCACGATGGTGCCTTCACATTCATCATGCCCTGCCAGCATACCGCCCAACATGACGAAATCGGCTCCGCCGCCAAATGCTTTCGCGACATCGCCCGGCATGGCGCACCCGCCGTCACTCACGATTTGCCCACCGAGGCCATGTGCCGCATCAGCACATTCAATAACGGCAGAAAGCTGAGGGTAGCCTACACCCGTTTTAACACGCGTCGTGCAGACAGAACCGGGACCAATGCCGACTTTCACGATGTCCGCACCGGAGAGAATCAGTTCTTCCACCATTTCACCGGTCACAACGTTTCCTGCACAGATAACCTTATCCGGGCAGGCCTCGCGTGCTTTTTGCAGGAACGTGACAAAGTGCTCGGAATAGCCATTGGCGACATCGATACAGATAAATTTCAGCTCAGGCGACAGCGCCAAGATTTGCTTTAACTTGATGAAATCAGCCTCAGATGTCCCGGTCGAGACCATGACATGGCGCAATACCGATGCCGGTGTGCGTTGCACAAACTGAGACCATTGTTCGACAGAGTAGTGTTTATGCACAGCCGTCAGAACATCAAAAGAGGCCAGGACTTCCGCCATACTAAACGTACCCACGGTATCCATATTGGCTGCGATAATCGGTACGCCGGACCAGTTGCCGCCGGCATGGAGGAAGGTGAATTGACGTTCCAGTTCAACGTCGGAGCGGCTTTTCAGCGTCGAACGCTTTGGCCGGATGAGAACGTCTTTAAAGCCTAACTTTAAATCTTCTTCAATACGCATGAGGTTCGAGTTCCTGGTTAATGACGGCGGCATACTCAGCATTGTTACTGAGCATAATCATTTCTGAAAAAATAATGCCCTTTACCAGTGACGTTATCATACGCAGGAATAATCCTGCGGCAAGACTGCGATTTTCACTTTATTTGGGATAAAATCAGAGAAATTTACCTATCACCCAGCAAAGTGATAACGTGAAGCACACTGCGGTTGATACCTGATTGACTTCAGGGGGACTGGAAGATATTCCTCACCCTTGAAAATAGTAGAAATGTTAACTTTTCAACACGGGTGCAATGACATACATCGTAGCCTTAACGGGCGGTATCGGCAGCGGAAAAAGCACCGTAGCTGATGAATTTGCCAAATTAGGGGCCACTATCGTTGATGCGGATATCATCGCGCGTCAGGTAGTCGAGCCTGGAGAACCCGCACTGGATGCCATCAGGCTCCGGTTTGGCGACGCTATGCTCAATACTGATGGTTCATTGAACCGTGCCGCACTACGCCAGCGGATTTTCTCCTCACCAGAGGAGAAACAGTGGCTGAATAATTTACTCCATCCGTTGATCCACCAAGAAACACAGGCCCAGTTTCAGGCTGCATCCGCACCGTACATTCTGTGGGTCGTCCCTTTACTGGTGGAGAACGGTTTACAGCAGCGGGCACAGCGTATTCTGGTCGTTGATGTAGACAAAGAAACACAGCTTGCACGTACGCTGGCCCGCGATGGCATCAGCCAGCAACAAGCAGAAAACATACTGGCAGCACAGGCTACCCGAGAACAGCGCCTGGCTTATGCCGATGATATTATTGATAACAGTCGCTGCCCAAACGAGCTGGCTCCACAGGTTGCGGAATTACACCGCCAGTACCTGGAGCTTGCCGCCTCCGCAGCCGACAGGATGACTAAGAATGAGTGACGCCCCCTCAACGATTTTATTCGAATACCCGCTGAACGAAAAAACACGTACCTGGTTGCGTATCGAATCATTATTGCAGCAGTTACATCAAAACCACTCCCTGACCGATATGGGAGGCGCTCTAACATTTTTTCGTGCTATCGCCGAACTGCTCGATGTGCTGGAACGTGGAGATGTCCGTACCGAGCTGCTGAAAGAACTGGAACGGCAACAGCAAAAACTGCTGCAATGGAGTGATGTACCGGGCGTTGACATGGAGCGTATCCATACGTTGAGACGTCAGTTGAAAGATCTGGCTAGTACGTTGATGGCCGCACCACGAATGGGGCAGTTCTTACGGGAAGATCGCCTGATTGGCATGGTACGCCAGCGGCTTGGTATTCCCGGCGGGTGCTGTAGTTTCGATTTGCCCACTTTGCATAGCTGGCTGCACCAGCCTCAGGAACTGCGTGAGAAATTGGTTTCCGGTTGGCTTAACTCCTTATCACCGCTCAAACAAGCCTTGGACATGATCCTGGAACTCATCCGCCATTCTGGCACGTTCCGCCCACAGACCAGCCTGAACGGTTTTTTCCAGGACAATGCCTCCGATGCTGACCTGCTACGTTTGCGCCTTGAGCAGATACATCAGCTCTATCCGCAGATATCCGGCCATAAGACACGCTATGCCATCCGTTTTCTGCCATTAGATAGCGAAAACGGCCATATTCCTCCGCGTTTAACCTTTGAACTGGCCTGCTGCTAGACTCAGCCCCGGCCAGACAGAAATGCGTTAAGTAGCATATATGTGTTAAGTACCAAATAGAGTGAAAAGAATTTTATGACAGTAGAAATTACGACGGTAAAGTGCCCAACCTGCAAGCAGGCAGTCATCTGGGATGAAACCAGCATCTATCGCCCATTTTGCAGCAAACGTTGTCAGCTCATCGATTTAGGGGAATGGGCTGATGAAGAAAAGCGCATTCCAAGTGATGATATGGTTTCTGATAGTGAAGACTGGAGCGAAACGCGCTAACGGCCACGTTTCGCCACGATAGTTTGAAGGCAGGAGCTTTCAGACAGGAAAAAGTAAAGCCAGATTAAAGCGATTTCAGCCAGCGGATCATCTCCGCATTCGCTGGCGGAAACTCCTCCTCACGTAATTCTTCTACGCCCACCCAGCGAGATTCCTGACCTTCCCGACCATAGGGTTCCCCCTGCCACGTTTCAACCAGAAAGAAATGAAGCGTGATGATTCTCTCCGACGTAGAAAACGTTTTGTCGTTTAGCGGTTGTGGTGCGCTGGCTTCGATGCCCGTTTCTTCACGCAGTTCACGAATCAGCGCCTGCTCTGGCGTTTCACCTTCTTCAACTTTACCGCCGGGAAATTCCCACATCCCTGCCATATGAACGCCATCAGGGCGGCGAGCAATGAAATATTGCTGCTCCGCATTGCGGATGATGCCGACCGCGACGGATAACTGTTTTTGCGTCATGACACTTCCTATCAGATTCTTATCAAGTAAAAGGCGGTCAATGACCGCCCTTGTACTTATCACATATTAACTACTGGATCAGCAGTCAATTATTTCTGCAAGCGACCGTGGCACTGCTTATATTTCTTGCCTGAACCACATGGGCAAGGGTCGTTACGTCCAATTTTACGGTCTGCCTGCGCCGGTGAACCGGTGTTCAGGCTATCTTCTTCCTGATGGCTAAACTGTTGCTGCTGTGCCAAACGCTCAGCTTCTTCGCGGCGTTGCTGCTCCAGCGCTTCAATTTCTTCCGGCATTCTCACCTGAACTTTGCTCAGTGTACTGATCACTTCATATTTCAGTGATTCCAGCATCGCGGCAAACATAGAGAACGACTCACGCTTATATTCTTGTTTCGGATCTTTCTGTGCATAGCCACGCAGATGGATGCCCTGACGCAGGTAATCCATTGCCGCCAGATGCTCTTTCCACAAGGAATCCAGCGTCTGCAACATCACGCCTTTCTCGAAGTTACGCATGACTTCAGCGCCAACCACTTCTTCTTTGCGATGATAAACCTCAAGCGCCTGCTGGAAAATACGCTCACGCAGTGTTTCTTCGTGCAGCTCAGGCTCTTTATCCAGCCACGCCTTGATCGGCATATCCAGATCGAAGTCGTTCTTCAGGCGCTGTTCCAGACCTTCCGTATCCCACATTTCTTCCAGAGATTCCGGTGGAATATAGCTGTCGATGGTCGCTTTAAACACATCCTCACGAATGCTGGTGATGGTTTCACTGATATCGGACACATCCAGCAGTTCGTTACGCTGTGTGTAGATCGCACGACGTTGGTCGTTCGCCACATCATCGTATTCCAGCAGCTGTTTACGAATATCAAAGTTGCGGCTTTCCACTTTACGCTGTGCGTTAGCAATCGCCTTGGTGACCCACGGGTGCTCGATCGCTTCGCCGGGTTTCATCCCCAGTTTACGCATCATATTAGAAACGCGATCGGAGGCAAAAATACGCATCAGCGCATCTTCCATCGACAGATAGAAACGTGATGAACCCGCATCCCCCTGACGACCGGAACGACCACGCAACTGGTTATCGATACGGCGAGATTCATGACGCTCTGTACCGATAATGTGCAAACCACCCGCAGCCAGCACCGCATCATGGCGCACTTTCCAGGCCGCTTTGATTTCTGCAATTTGCGCGTCATCTGGATTTTCCAGATGGGCGACTTCGGCCTGCCAGCTACCGCCCAATACGATGTCCGTACCACGACCGGCCATGTTGGTCGCGATGGTGACCGCACCAGACTGACCCGCCTGTGCAACGATGTCCGCTTCCATGGCGTGGAATTTCGCATTCAACACATTGTGTTTGATGCCCGCTTTTTCCAGCGCCTGAGAAACCACTTCTGATTTCTCAATGGAGATCGTACCGACCAGAATAGGCTGGCCTTTTACAGAGCGGTCTTTGATATCTTCAATGATGGCATCAATTTTTTCCTGCTCGGTCATGTAGACCAGGTCAGGCAAGTCTTTACGAATCATCGGACGGTTAGTCGGCACCACAATCGTATCCAGCTTATAGATGGAGCTGAATTCGAACGCTTCGGTATCTGCCGTACCGGTCATACCTGCCAGTTTTTCATACAGACGGAAGTAATTCTGGAAGGTAATGGAAGCCAGCGTCTGGTTTTCATTCTGAATGGCCACCTTCTCTTTCGCTTCCACAGCCTGATGCAGACCATCAGACCAGCGACGCCCCTGCATGGTACGGCCTGTGTGTTCGTCGACGATGATGACTTCACCGTCTTTCACAATGTAATCAACATCGCGGGTAAACAACACGTGCGCACGCAGCGCAGCAGTCACATGGTGCATCAGCATAATGTTGGTCGGAGAGTACAGCGACTCGCCCTCTTCCATAATGCCTTCTTTCACCAGCAGTTCTTCTACCAGAACCAGACCACGCTCGGTGAGGTTAACCTGACGCGCTTTCTCATCAACAGAGAAGTGGCCTTCACCGTGGAAGGTATCCGAATCTTCTTTCTCCTGACGGATCAGGTGAGGGATGATTTTATTGACGCTGATATAAAGTTCAGAGCTGTCTTCAGCCGGGCCGGAAATGATCAGCGGCGTACGCGCTTCATCGATCAGGATGGAGTCAACCTCATCCACCAGCGCGTAATATAACTTACGCTGCACGCGCTCTTCCGGGCTGAACGCCATGTTGTCACGCAGGTAGTCAAAACCGTATTCGTTATTGGTACCGTAAGTGATATCTGCCGCATAGGCTTCACGCTTCGCTGGAGCAGGCATTCCCGGCAGGTTGATACCAACGCTCAGGCCAAGGAATTCAAACAACGGACGGTTATTTTCGGCATCACGCTGTGCCAGATAATCGTTCACGGTAACTACGTGTACACCACGGCCAGTCAGCGCATTCAGGTACGCAGGCAGCGTTGCGGTCAGCGTTTTACCTTCACCGGTACGCATCTCCGCGATGCACCGCTCGTTCAGTACCATACCGCCGATAAGCTGCACGTCGAAATGACGCATGCCAAAGACACGCTTACTGGATTCACGGACTACCGCGAAGGCTTCCGGCAGCAGGTTCTCTAACGTTTCACCCTTTTCCAGACGAACACGGAACTCTAGCGTTTTCGCTTGCAGTTCCTCATCTGAAAGTTTTTCCATTTCTGGCTCTAAACGACCAATGACATCAACGTTTTTACGCATACGACGCAGCGTACGATCGTTACGGCTACCAAAAATTTTGGTTAGGATATTCATGACCATAATAGTTTTAATCTCACAAGTGCCACGTATCCAGTGGCAACACAACATCGAAAAACTGAGAAACTCAGCAAAAAACGAGAGAAATTTCTTCAGCTAATTATCCACTACACGTTCAGCTGAAAAGAGAGGGCCCTGCGCGGATGCCGCGGATTTGGGCAAGCCAGACGCCGATTTGATGGTGTGCCTGAGGATAAAAAGTGACATGCCCAGCATGGGGGGAGATCACAAAGGGATACTGGGAATCCTGCGTCAGTAACGCATTTAGCGTATCCAGCAAAACCAAAGAGTGAGGTTGAAGATCGTCAACCTGCTCGGCACTGGCCGTCTGTGGCGTCGTCAACGCAAAAGAAAGATGACGGATTACCGTGCGAATCGCATGCTGATGCCAATAATCAACGCTGTAGGACGAGCGCCGATGCGCTTCCTTCAGCGCGACCAGATCGGTAAGGTTCAGCGATACGTGATTCTGGCGACTCACGCTGGAGCTTGAATTAGGGAGTGAGGCGATATCCTGTGAGTCGTTCAGGCTTGTTGGCAGGCCAAGACTCGCCGCGACCATCCCTAATAAGAGATGCGGCCAGAAATAACGTCTGCCAAATTGTCGCCAACGATTTAGAATACCAATCACGAGTAACATCCACCGGAGCCAGGTCTATGCGTGATAGCCGCCCACAATCACTGGAATTTCTGTTTGATAGCGCATCCATGTCGGGTAAAGGCCCGCTACAAGATGTGCAACAGCGCGCTATCGCCTTATTAAAACTCAACCGTGCCGTACGCGGGTTACTGCCTGCACCGTTGCACCCATGGTGCCGCGTCGCTAATTACCGGCAAGGTTTACTGATACTGGAAACCGCCAATGCCAGTTGGCTGATGCGGTTACGTTACGAACAACCTGCGCTGCTCTCTGCATTACGCGCACAAATACTACCATCATTGGCTTCAATCGACATCAGGATTAATCCAACGCTTGCCGCAAAAGGGCATGAAATCGTGAAAAATAATGACATTACGCCGACGGAAAATATCGATGACAAACCGTTGCGTCAGTTGAGTGAACAAAGTGCGGAGACATTGAGGACATTAGCAGGCAACAGCCCGGAAAAACTCAGAAAGATATTAGAACGACTGGCTTCATTGGCCGGAGAGAGTACCAATAAAACCAGTCGTAATAAGAAATGATTACTTCAAGTTCAAGCGTTACGCCAACACGATAGACGGTGCTTTAAATGCCAACGGCATCTCAGCTTCGTCTTCAAAGGTCACGTATTCCCACGCTTCCTGATTTGCCAGCACAGCCTGCAACAGTTTGTTGTTCAGTGCGTGTCCAGATTTAAACGCAGAGAACGCACCGATGATGTTGTGGCCACACATAAACAGGTCACCGATGGCATCCAGCATTTTATGGCGAACAAACTCATCTTCAAAACGCAGACCGTCTTCGTTCAGTACGCGGTAATCGTCAACGACGATGGCACAATCCATACTGCCGCCCAGGCACAACCCACGAGACTGCAAGTATTCGATATCGCGCATGAAACCGAACGTACGCGCACGGCTGATCTGGCGAACAAACGCATCAGCGGAGAAATCCAAACGATAGCGCTGGTTGCCCGCATCAATCGCCGGGTGGTTGAAGTCGATAGTGAAATCCAGACTGAAGCCGTTAAACGGTTTCATCTCGGCCCACTTGTCACCATCTTCAACGCGAACAGGCTGTTTGATACGTACGAATTTCTTGGCACAATTCAGCTCTTCGATACCGGCATCTAACAGCAGATAAACGAACGGGCTGGCGCTGCCATCCATAATTGGAATTTCCGGCGCGTCAACATCAATGACAATATTGTCAATGCCCAACCCTGCAAGCGCAGCGTTAAGATGCTCCACCGTAGAAATACGGACGTCATGCTCATTAACCAGGCAAGTACAGAGCATGGTATCACGCACGGATTTTGCATCAGCCGGAAAATCAACCGGGGGATTCAAGTCTGTGCGGCGATAGATGACCCCGGTATTTGCCGGTGCAGGACGCATGGTCAACGTGACCTTCTTGCCGGTATGTAACCCGACACCAGTCGCCTGAACAATACGTTTTAATGTACGTTGTTTGATCATCATTTTATCTCGCATGTTACTGAACCTACCGACCTAGTATACACCAGGCTCGGTGGCACAGTTTAGCACAAAGAGCGGAGATTCCAACGTTATCTGGCAGCAAATTAGTCTGCCTGCTTACGCAGAAACGCCGGGATATCCAGATAGTCTGGCTCTTTATTCGTCTGCGGATTCTGGTCGTTAACCACTTTAGCAGCAGGTTTTTCCTGCGCCAGTGGCGTCATACCGTGTTGCTGATAACGATGATCCATCACAGGCTGGCTGGCCTGCTTGTTCGTCACCAGAGTAATCTCAGGACGCTTGTCCATGCCGATACCCGTCGCAACAACCGTGACACGCAGTTCATCATTCATTTCCGGGTCAAGCGACGTACCGATTACGACTGTCGCATTATCGGATGCGAATGCACGGATGGTGTTACCTACGGTCTCGAACTCATCCAGACGCAGATCAAAGCCCGCCGTGATGTTGACCAACACGCCACGAGCGCCGGACAGATCGATATCTTCCAGCAGCGGGCTGGAGATCGCCATTTCAGCAGCTTCTTCTGCACGGTCTTCACCACGCGCAACACCGGAACCCATCATGGCATAACCCATTTCGGACATCACGGTACGCACGTCTGCAAAGTCGACGTTCATCAGGCCTGGACGCGTGATCAGCTCAGCAATACCCTGCACCGCGCCTTTCAGTACATCGTTTGCCGCGCCAAATGCATCCAGCAGGGAGATACCGCGTCCCAGCACTTTCAGCAGCTTGTCGTTTGGAATAGTGATCAGCGAGTCGACGTGCTTAGACAGTTCAGCGATACCCTGCTCTGCAAACGCCATACGCTTTTTGCCTTCAAAGTTGAAAGGCTTGGTCACCACAGCGACGGTCAGAATGCCCAGGTCTTTTGCGACTTCGGCAACAACCGGCGCAGCGCCTGTACCTGTACCACCGCCCATGCCCGCGGCGATAAACACCATGTCCGCACCTTCCAGTGCTGAACGCAGTGCTTCACGATCTTCTTCAGCCGAATTACGGCCGACTTCAGGGTTAGCGCCAGCACCCAGACCTTTCGTGATGCCACTGCCGATCTGAATCGTCTGGCCCACAGCCGTTTTGCGTAATGCCTGCGCATCCGTGTTGACCGCGAAGAATTCGACGCCTTCGATGCGCTCACGCACCATGTGTTCGACGGCATTACCACCGCCGCCACCGACGCCGATGACTTTAATCACCGCGTCGTTGGTTAATTCCATTGGTTCAAACATAATTTCTCTCCGTTTGTGCCTGTAACTGCGAGATCATAAAACTGTGCCAGGTGATCTCTTTGATAACATTAAAATTCTTTCCTCAACCAGCTGTTGATTCTCTTGAACCAGTTGCTCACTGAGGCACGTTTTTCGACTTCATGCTCACCACCCAGATGAGATTCTTTTCCGTAATGCAGCAACCCAACCGCCGTTGAGTAATAAGGCTCTTGGGCATAATCCGTCAGCCCTGTTATATTCATTGGTTGTCCAATACGCACCTGTGTATGGAACACACGCTGCGCACAGGCCGCCAGACCGTCTATTTGCGCGGCACCGCCCGTCAGCACGATCCCGGCTGCCAGATGGTGTTTCACGCCTTGTTGACGCAACTGCTCCTGCAACTGTAAAAGTTCATCGTTCACCAAGTTCAACAGCTCGGTGTAACGTGGTTCAATCACTTCCGCCAATGTCTGTCTTTGCAGACTGCGGGGTGGACGTCCTCCAACGCTCGGGACTTCCACATTCTCATCTTTGCCAACGATCGCGCCTAATGCACAACCGTGACGCACCTTGATCGCTTCGGCATCCGTCGGCGGTGTACCAAATGCGTAAGCAATATCGCTGGTAACCACATTGCCCGCATACGGAATCACTTTAGTGTGTCGCAATGCGCCACCGGTATAGACCGCGATATCCATTGTACCGCCGCCAATATCAACGACACACACGCCCAGCTCACGTTCATCTTCTGTCAGAACCGCATAACTGGAAGCCAGTCCCGCAAAAATCAGTTGGTCGACCTTTAAGCCGCAGCGTTCAACGGCTTTAACAATATTCTTCGCCATATCGTTATGGCAGGTTATCAGGTGGACTTTCGCCTGCATGCGCACGCCGGATAAGCCAACCGGGTTTTTAATCCCTTCCTGATAATCGATCGCGTACTCCTGTGGAATCACATGGAGAACACGATGTTCATCACGCACGCGCACGGATTTAGCGGTATGCACCACGCTTTCCACGTCGTCCTGCGTAACCTCTTCTTCTGAAATAGGCACCATCCCTATTTCATTCTGGCAGCTGATGTGTTTTCCCGAGAGCGCCAGATACACGGAAGAGATCTGGCAGTCTGCCATCAACTCAGCCTGATCAATAGCGCGCTGAACACATTTAACGACCGATTCCAGATCGTTTACGCCGCCTTTATCCATACCGCGTGACGGGCAACTGCCTACGCCAATAATGTTGACCATGCCATCGGGCAGAACTTCCCCTACCAGCGCAGCCACTTTTGCTGTACCGATTTCCAGCCCAACTACCAGTTTTCTGTCCGTCGACTTGATCATTGTTGTTTAGCCTGTGCCTGTTTCTGGTTACTGTTCTGTTGCTGATCAATGTCTTAGTGCTGACCAACTCGTTGCCGATCACCGTGTTGTTGTTGATCACCCTGTTGCTGATCAAGCAAAGCTGGAGCCCAACCTATCGCGGCCCCGCTGTCATACCGCAAATCCACATGGCTGATACGTTTGTTTTCGCTCTGAGCCTGCCGCTGCAACAGCGGATACAGCTCGATAAAGCGTTGCAGACGTTTAGCCCTGTCGTCCCGTCCCAATTCGAGGCGAGTATCATCGTCTAATCCTAGTTGCCACGAATGCCGCGCACTCATCGCCACCATTTTTAACGTAAACTTCCCGGCGGCCAGCGTCTGATTCATTGTGCGATAGCCTTCCAGCACTTCTGCTTCACTACCTTCCGGGCCATACAGCAGCGGCATCTTGCGGTTGCCAATACGTTCGGCGGGTACACTGAACGAATTTCCTTCTGCATCAACCATTAGCTGATCATTCCAACGCGCTACCGGAACATATTCAACCAGATGAATCTTTAATTCGTCCGGCCACTGCTTGCGCACGCTAGCCTGTTTTATCCACGACAGACGCTCGATCTGCTGCTGGATCACGTTCACATCCTGTGTCATGAACGTTCCCGGCGACCCCAACGACAAAATGGCCTGACGGATATCGTCGTTGGTGGTGTACTGCCTTTCCCCTGTCACTGCCATGCGGGAGAGCGGTAAGCGGCTGGCATCTTTCATCCACCCCACAACCATCCAGCTTCCCCAGACGATCGTCCCTATCACCATCAGCAGGAAAATCATTCCTGCCAATTGGCCTCCATTACTGCGACGTGTTCCTTTGGTTTCAGGCTCTCGTCCGCGTGTATTCAGCGCTGCCTGCGACATATCAGCCAGCGAGCTCTAAAATTTTCACGACCAGTTGCGAGAAAGTCAGCCCACGTTGGCGCGCTGCCATAGGAACCAGACTGTGGCTCGTCATCCCCGGAGACGTATTCACTTCAAGCAGATAGAAGGCACCGTCGCTATCCAGCATAAAATCGACGCGTCCCCATCCGCTACAGCCCACCGCACGATAAGCCGCCATCGCCAGGCCCGCTAGCGCCTGCTCTTGCTCGTCCGGCAAACCACTCGGACAGAAATACTGCGTATCATCCGATAAATACTTCGCTTCATAATCGTAAAACGTACCCGCAGGCTGAATACGAATAGAAGGCAACACGTCATCACCCAGGATAGCCACCGTATACTCTGGGCCGCTCAGCCACTTCTCGATCAGAATATCGTCATCGTGACGGAATGCTTCTTCCAGTGCCGCAGGCAGTTCGCTCAGCGTATTCACTTTGCTCATCCCCACGCTGGAACCTTCACGGCTTGGCTTGACGATCAACGGCAACCCAAGATGGGTGAATTTCGCCAGCAGCGCGTTTGCCGCCGTTTCTGAATATTGGCGACGATCCAGCGCCACGTATGGCGACACCGGTAATCCCACGGCTTGCCACACCTGTTTGGTGCGGAGTTTATCCATCGTCAGTGCAGATGCCATGACGCCGCTACCGGTATAAGGCAGCCCCAAGAACTCCAGAACGCCCTGCAATGTACCATCTTCGCCACCACGACCATGTAAGGCGATGAAAATCTTGGTAAAGCCTTCTTCCTTTAACGTCGTCACAGAGACGTCACGGGTATCAACCGCATGCGCGTTGATGCCCGCTTCTTTCAGGCCAGCCAAAACCGCCTGACCGGAAAGTAACGACACTTCACGTTCGGCAGAGGTTCCACCAAGCAATACAGCAACTTTCTCAGTCATGATGTTCCTCATTCACTCATCTGTGGCTGTAATCTGGAATCAGCCAGTTTACGCGCCAGTTTACCGATGTTGCCGGCGCCCTGAACCAAAATCAGGTCTTCACCTCGCAGCGCCTGTGACAACAGTTCCGGTAAAGTATCCACATCCGTCACCAGAATCGGATCAATCTTACCTCTGCCGCGAATCGTACGGCACAGCGAACGGCTGTCCGCGCCCGGAATTGGCGACTCTCCAGCGGAATACACATCCAGCATCAGCAGCACGTCAACCTGCGATAGCACGTGTGCGAAATCGTCATACAAATCGCGGGTTCGCGTATAGCGATGCGGCTGAAAAATCATGACCAACCGCTTATCTGGCCACCCGGCGCGGGCGGCTTTAATCGTGGCATCGACTTCCGTCGGATGGTGGCCGTAATCATCCACCAACATCGCCGTACCGCTTTGACCATTCACCAGCTCAAGCGGATATTCACCGAGAAAATCAAAGCGACGACCGGTGCCCTGAAAACGCTCAAGCGCGCGCAGAATCGCCTCGTCATCAATGCCTTCATCGGTCGCCACAGCAACCGCCGCCGCCGCGTTGAGCGCATTGTGACGCCCCGGTGCATTCAGCGTGACAGTAAGCAGTGGTTTATCTTTCCGCTCCAGCGTGAAATGCCCTTGCGCGCCAGTCTGGTGATACCCTGAAATACGTACATCAGCATCGTCGCTAAAGCCATACGTGGTGATATGACGACCCACACGCGGCAACAGCTCACGGATTACCGCATCATCAATACACATCACTGCTTGCCCGTAAAACGGCAGGTTGTGCAGGAAATTGATGAACGTCTGCTTCAGGTTCTCAAAATCACCCTGATACGTGTCCATATGGTCAGCTTCGATATTGGTCACAATCGCTACCATCGGCTGCAAATGCAGGAAAGACGCATCGCTTTCATCCGCTTCCGCAATCAGGTAACGGCTTGAGCCCAAACGCGCATGCGTTCCCGCCGCCTTCACTAATCCACCGTTCACAAATGTCGGATCCAGTCCCGCTTCCGCGTAAATACTGGAGACCATCGCCGTCGTCGTCGTCTTACCGTGCGTACCTGCGATCGCAATACCGTGACGAAAACGCATCAGCTCCGCCAACATCTCGGCACGACGGATCACCGGAATACGTGCGTCATGCGCGGCGACAATCTCAGGGTTATCCGCAGTAATCGCACTCGACACCACCACCACGCTGGCGTTCAGAACGTTCTCTGCACGGTGGTGGAAGTAAATCTGCGCGCCAAGTTCAGTCAACTGCTGCGTCACCGCATTTGGAGCCAGATCGGAACCGCTAATTTCATAACCTTCGTTGGCCAACACTTCGGCGATACCACCCATGCCAGCACCGCCGATGCCGACAAAGTGTATGTGCCGGACGCGATGCATCTCGGGCACGATTGAACGTAGTTTCGCCAGTTGTTGAGTATTCACTTTATTCTATCGCTACCTTGTAGCGTCGTCGCACAGCCTTATGTCCGACAACGTTGTATTAATTAACCATGAGCCACATGTGTGGCCCGACTGCCTGCAGCTGCACTGACTTCCGCCGCAACCCGGTCGGTTGCATCTGGAATGGCCACTGCGCGGGCTTTTTGTGCCATTGTCAGCAAGGTTGCGCGATCCCAACCGGATAGCACCTCGCTAACAGCAGCCACGCTGAACTGTGGCTGCTCAATAATTTTTGCCGCGCCTGCCTTTTCCAACGGCAGCGCATTCCAGTACTGCTGCCGATCTTTATGCTGGAACGGGACAAACAGCGCCGGTAACCCAGCCGCTGCAATTTCACTGACGGTCAATGCGCCGGAACGGCACACCACCACATCAGCCCAAGCGTAAGCTGCCGCCATGTCATCAATAAATTCGGTAATCTTGTGCTGCGTCTGCCCAACATCCTGATAGGCCTGTTGAACGGTTGATAACGCCCCTTTACCAACCTGATGCCAAATCGTCACGCGATCGCCCAGCTGTGCTGCCACACTGGGTAACGTTTGATTCAGCACTCTTGCGCCCTGACTACCACCAACAACCAGCACCCTCACAGGGCCTGAGCGATCGGCTAATCGTGTTTCCGGCGCAGGCAATGCTAGTACATCGGTTCTGACCGGGTTCCCCACAACATCTGCTTTAGGAAACGCGCCCGGGAATGCCTGCAATACCTTTTTGGCGATATGGGATAACCAGCGATTGGTCAACCCTGCAATACCGTTCTGCTCATGTAGGACGACCGGAATGCCGCACAGCCAGGCAGCCAAGCCACCGGGACCGGAAACATAACCGCCCATCCCCAGCACCACGTCAGGCTGGTAACGGCGCATAATCGCGCGAGCCTGACGCACTGCCTGAAAAATACGAATCGGCGCGCTTAACTGCGCCCGAATGCCTTTACCACGCAAGCCAGAAATGCGGATAAAATCAATTTCGATACCATGCTTAGGCACCAAATCGGCTTCCATACGATCCGCCGTACCTAACCAGCGAACCTGCCAGCCCTGCGCCATCAGGTGGTGCGCAACCGCCAGCCCGGGGAAGACATGCCCGCCCGTACCGCCAGCCATCACCATCAAACGCTTGCCTTCGCCACTCATCGGGCACCTCTCGTAAACGCCTGCGCTTTCGTCAGACGCGTTTCAAAATCAATGCGTAACAGCAACACTATTGCCGTCGACATAATCAGCAAACTGGAACCGCCGTAACTGATCAGCGGCAACGTCAGCCCTTTGGTCGGTAGCATCCCCGCCGCCGCGCCTACGTTTACCAGCGTCTGAAAACTGAACCAGATACCGATAGAACACGCCAGAAAGCCCGAAAAACGCTGATCGATCTCCAGCGCCCGCTTCCCGATAGACATCGCGCGAAAAGCGACGAAGAATATCATTAACAACGCTAAAACCACACCGATATAGCCGAGTTCTTCACCTAAAATAGAGAAAATGAAATCGGTATGTGCTTCCGGCAAATATTCCAGTTTCTGTACTGAATTCCCCAGCCCTTGCCCCCAGAATTCACCGCGCCCAAATGCCATCAGGGACTGCGTTAACTGGTAGCCGCTGCCAAACGGATCGTCCCATGGATTCCAGAAAGACGTCACACGGCGCATACGGTAAGGCTCAGCAATAATCAGCAGGCCAACGGCAAACACGCCACAGCCGATGATCGCCAGAAACTGCCACATCTTAGCGCCAGCCAGAAACAGCATCGCCAGCGTCGTAATAAACAGTACCACCACGGTGCCGAGGTCAGGCTGTGCAAGCAGCAGCACCGCCAACACCACCATCACGCCCATTGGTTTGCAAAAGCCCCAGAAGTTATTTCTCACTTCTTCAACTTTGCGCACCATGTAGCTGGACAGGTAGCAAAACAGCGCCAGCTTGGATAATTCCGCAGGCTGAATACGCAATGGCCCCAGCGAAATCCAGCGTGACGCACCGTTGACCGAGCTTCCCACCGCGAGCACCACCAGCAACATAACCATGGCGAGCAGTAGCAGTACCGGGCTGTAACGTTGCCATATCTCCATCGGCACACGCAGCGTGATTAACGACAAGCCAAATGCCAACCCGATATAAATCGCATCACGTTTCGCGAACAGGAACGGGTCGCTGGCAAGACGCTGTCCAACAGGCATAGAGGCCGACGTCACCATCACAAAACCAATCACGGCCAGCCCAAGCGTCAACC
Organism: Pectobacterium sp. HCp5_1; assembly: GCF_032905925.1. Classification (NCBI taxonomy): domain Bacteria; kingdom Pseudomonadati; phylum Pseudomonadota; class Gammaproteobacteria; order Enterobacterales; family Pectobacteriaceae; genus Pectobacterium; species Pectobacterium sp. HCp5_1. Next base: position 148,379 of record NZ_JAUMIO010000003.1, on the reverse strand, counting down.
ACACCAGCGTCCTGTCGTACAGGACAACGCTGAGCGTATCGCTTTCGCGCGTTCCCATAACCCAGCTCTTGATGCGCTCGATAAACGCCAGCCCGAAGAACCGCATCAGCCTAACTCCTCCGCCAGACGAGCGAATTCATCGCCTCGCTGTTCAAAACTGCGGAACTGATCCAGGCTTGCGCAGGCTGGCGACAGCAGCACCATATCGCCCGGCTTAACGCGTTCAGCGATGATACGCATTGCTTGTTCCATCGTTTCTGTCTGCTCGGCAATTTCTGGGCGCAGCGCAGCCAGTTGTTGCCCATCCTGACCGAAGCAGTACAAATGAATGTGCTCGCCCTGCAAATACGGCACCAGCGGCGAGAAATCGGCAGATTTACCGTCACCGCCTAACAGCAGGTGCAACGTGCCTTCTACCGCCAAACCGCTCAATGCGGCCTCGGTGCTGCCCACATTGGTGGCTTTAGAATCATTGATCCACCGCACGCCATTACGCTCGAAAACCATTTGAAAGCGATGAGGCAATCCGGTAAATGACGTCAACGCCGTCAACGCCGACGCACGTGGAATCTTCACTGCATCAGCCAACGCCAGCGCTGCCAATGCATTCGTATAATTGTGCTGCCCAACCAGCTTGATTTCACGGGTATTGAGCACACGTTCACCGTCAACCCGCAGCCAAGTTTCTCCCTGCTGACGGTTAAGGTGATAATCGCCGACATCGACGCCAAAACTGCGACAGCGTGCATCCGCACCGCGAACCGGCATGGTCAGCGCATCATCAGCATTCACAACACACAAATCCGCGTGTTCATAAATACGCAATTTCGCTGCCCGGTACTGCTGTAGACCAAACGGGTAACGGTTAGTGTGATCTTCCGTCACGTTCAAAATGGTTGCCGCAGCAGCGTGCAGGCTACTCGTCGTTTCCAACTGGAAACTCGACAGCTCCAGCACATACAGCTGAGCGGGCTGTTCAAGCAGTTGCAGTGCAGGTAGACCGATGTTGCCCCCCACACCCACCTGCCAGCCTGCGGCACGCGCCATTTCGCCGACCAGCGTCGTCACCGTACTTTTACCGTTAGAGCCGGTAATCGCCACAATTGGTGCCTGCGCTTCACGGCAGAACAGTTCGATATCGCCAACAATCTCAATGCCAGCGTCGGCGGCGTCACATAGAATCGGCGTCGCCAACGCAACACCAGGACTGGCGACGATCAAATCTGCGCTCATCAGCCAGTCTTCATTCAGGCTACCGAGGTGTCGTTCTACCTGCTCCGGCAGCTTATCCAGACCCGGCGGACTGATACGGGTATCCACCACGCGCGGTACGACATCGCGCGCGAGAAAGAAATCAACACAGGAGAGCCCGGTCAGACCCAACCCGATAATGACGACTTTTTTACCCTGATAGTCCACCATGTCTTACCGTACCTTCAGCGTTGCCAGGCCAATCAGCACCAGCATCAACGAAATAATCCAGAAGCGCACAATCACGCGCGGTTCCGGCCAGCCCTTAAGTTCATAATGGTGATGAATCGGCGCCATGCGGAAAATCCGCTGCCCGCGCAACTTAAAGGACCCGACTTGCAAAATCACCGACAGCGTTTCGACCACGAAGACACCGCCCATAATCACTAACAAAAACTCCTGACGCAGCAGGACCGCAATAGTCCCCAGCGCGCCGCCCAGCGCCAGAGAACCTACGTCCCCCATGAAGACCTGCGCCGGATAGGTGTTAAACCACAGGAACCCAAGCCCTGCGCCCACAATCGCGGTACAGACGATCACCAGTTCACTGGCATGACGGATATACGGAATGTGCAGGTAACCGGCAAAGTTCATGTTCCCTGTTGCCCATGCCACCAGTGCAAAACCCGCCGCAACAAACACAGTCGGCATGATTGCCAAACCATCCAGACCATCAGTCAGGTTTACGGCATTACTGGTGCCGACAATCACAAAGTAGGCCAGCGCAACATAGAGCAGGCCCAGTTGCGGCATTACGTCTTTGAAAAACGGCACAACCAGCTGCGTGGCTGGCGTATCTTTACCGATGGAATACATGGTGAAAGCCACCACGAGCGCAATCACCGACTGCCAGAAATATTTCCAGCGGGCAATCAGTCCTTTGGTATCCTTACGGACCACTTTGCGATAATCATCAACAAAACCGACCGCGCCGTAGCCCGCTAACACCAGCAGTACGCACCAGACATACGGGTTAGACAGATTCGCCCACATCAAAACGGAAACGATAATCGCCACCAGGATCATCACGCCCCCCATTGTCGGGGTTCCGCGCTTACTGAAATGTGATTCCGGCCCTTCGTTACGCACCACCTGCCCAATCTGCAAACGCTGCAGCCAGGCAATCATGTGCGGCCCCATCCATAAGGAAATAACCAATGCGGTCAGCAGGCTGACAATGGCGCGGAACGTCAAATAAGAAAAGACGTTAAAGCCGGTATAAAGTTTGGCCAAATGTTCGGCCAGCCATACTAACATTGCGCATTCTCCTGTAATGCATGTACAACCTGCTCCATCGCAGCACTGCGTGAGCCTTTGACCAATACGCTGATGACGTTATGTTCTGACATCAGCACCTTCAAACGTGAAACCAGCGCGGCTTTATCCTGAAAATGCTCACCCTTGCCACTGGCAGTGCCGATCAATTCACTCAACGTTCCCACACTCAATACGCGATCGATTCCCGCAGCACGCGCCGCTTCGCCCACTTGACGATGGCACTCAGGGGCTTCACCCCCCAACTCGCCCATATCACCAACGACCATCACACGGTAGCCCGGCATCTCTGCCAGCACCTGTGCCGCCGCCGTCATTGAACCGACATTGGCGTTGTAGCTGTCATCCAACAGCAGCCTGCCTTCAGACAAAGCTATCGGGAACAGTCGCCCCGGCACCGCCTGAAGCTGAGATAATCCGGCTTTAACGGCTTCCAGCGTCGCTCCGACGGACATCGCCAGCGAAGCCGCCGCCAGTGCATTAGAAATGTTATGTCGACCCGGTAAAGGCAGCAGAACCTGCGTTTCACCAAACGGTGTATGCAGCATGAAACGCGTGCCTTGCGCCAAAACCTCTACGTCGCTGGCAAAAAAATCGATATCGCAAGCAGCCTGCGGTGAGAAACGCCAGACGGTTTTATGATTCAGCATGACCTGCCAGTGCGGGAAATCGTTGCTGTCTGCATTCACGATCGCTACGCCGTCTGCTGGCAAACCAGAAAATATCTCACCTTTAGCCTGCGCCACACCGGCCAGTGAGCCAAAGCCTTCCAGATGCGCGGCAGCCAGATTGTTGACCAGCGCGCTTTCCGGCCGCACCAGATCGGTGGTATAGGCAATCTCACCAATGTGATTTGCCCCCAGCTCAATCACTGCGAACTGGTGTTCCGCCGTCAGACGCAACAGCGTCAGCGGCACACCGATATCGTTGTTGAAGTTACCAGCGGTATACAACACGGAGCCACACTGGCGCAGAATCGCCGCCGTCATCTCTTTAACCGAGGTTTTACCGGAAGAGCCTGTCAGGGCGACAACACGCGCCGTTGACTGCTGACGAACCCAGGCACCCAATTGGCCCAGCGCCAGACGCGTATCGCTCACCAGCAGTTGCGGCACATTGATAGGTAAGTGCTTACTGACTAACAGAGCCGCCGCACCGCCTTTCACTGCATCCGCAGCGTAATCATGCGCATCGAATTTCTCGCCTTTCAGCGCGATAAATAAACCGCCAGACGTCAGCTTACGCGTATCGGTTGAAACATCTTCAATATCAATATTTTCGCCAATCAGCTGCGCATTCAGCACCGTGGCAAGCTGCTGCAAGGAGACGCGAATCATGCAATCACCCCCAGCAGGCGGGCAACGGTGATGCGATCGGAATAATCGAGACGCTGATTGCCCACCAGTTGGTAGTCTTCGTGCCCTTTACCCGCAACCAGCACTACGTCATTTTCCTGCGCCTGCATAATCGCGCTAGTGACCGCTTCAGCACGTCCGTGAATCACCTGAACGCGCCCGGCATCCAGCAGCCCAGAGAGAATATCGGCCACGATCGCCTGAGGCTCTTCACTACGCGGGTTATCATCGGTAACCACAACGCGGTCGGCCAGTTGTTCTGCGATACCGCCCATAAGTGGGCGCTTACCTTTATCACGATCGCCACCACAGCCAAACACACACCAGAGTTTCCCCTGACAGTGCAAGCGTGCCGCTTCAAGCGCTTTTTCCAGCGCATCTGGCGTGTGGGCGTAATCCACAACGACCGTTGGTTTTGCTTCAGCATGGAAAACTTCCATGCGGCCACATACCGGTTGCAGCTGAGAACCCGCGATAACCAATTTATCGAGCGGATAGCCCAGAGACAGCAGCGTTGCCAGCGCCAGCAGCATATTGCTGACGTTAAACGCGCCCATCAGGCGGCTTTCAATTGCACCATGCCCCCAGCTTGAATCAAACGCAATCGTGGCACCGTTATCGTGATAATCAATCTGTGTCGCTTTCAGCCAGCGCCCACGGCAGCCGGGGACAAGATTGTTTTCCATAGTGACGGCAACCGCATCCGGCAGCTTCGCCAACCAGCGCAGTCCGACGTCGTCATCTGCGTTGATAATCATCTGCCCAACACGATGATCGGAGAACAGCGCCCATTTGGCCGCTTCGTAGCTTTCCATATCGCCATGGTAATCAAGATGATCGCGGCTCAGGTTAGTGAACACCGCCGCCGCGAACGGCAACGCAGCCACACGATGCTGCACCAGACCGTGGGAGGACACTTCCATGGCGGCGAACGTCGCACCTTGATCGACCAGTTGGCTCAGCACCTGCTGAACATCGACAGCAGACCCTGTCGTATTCTCCGTCGGAATCGCCCGACCTAATAGACCATTGCCTACGGTGCCCATCACGGCACTCGTTTCGCCTAATGCCTGACTCCACTGCGCCAGAAGCTGAGTTGTCGTCGTTTTTCCGTTGGTTCCCGTTACGCCAATCAGCTGTAGCTTTTCCGCAGGCTGCTGATAAAAACGGCCTGCCAGTGCGGACAGCCGCTGATTCAGGTTGCTGAGATACACCACTGGTACACCGTGCATTTCGCGAACGGTGCCATCAGCGGCCTCACCTTCAGCTTCGGCAACAATCGCTGCTACGCCTTGCGCAATTGCCTGCGGAATATAGCGCCGTCCATCTGCTTTGTGCCCGACAATCGCGACAAACAGATCCCCGGCAGCCGCAACGCGGCTGTCTAATGTCATTTCCCGCAGCGCGCGCGCCGGAGTGTCTTGCACCCACGGCGCAAGTAAATCGCGCAAATTACGATCTGCCACCTGATCCCTCTTCTCTATTAATTACAAACTCGTTTTTGTCGCCTGTCGGCAACGCATCCGGTTCGATATTCATCGTACGCAGAACGCCGCCCATGATGGCGCCAAAGATTGGCGCAGAAACCGCGCCGCCGTAGTACTTCCCTGCCTGCGGATCGTTAATCACGACAACCAGAGCAAAGCGTGGGTTACTGGCTGGTGCCACACCCGCCGTGTAGGCAATATATTTGTTGATGTACTTGCCATCTGGGCCAACTTTCTTGGCCGTACCGGTTTTAATCGCGATACGGTAGCCTTTGATGGCCGCCTTGGTACCGCCGCCGCCGGGTAGCGCAACGCTTTCCATCATGTGCACCACGGAACGCACCAGCGCTTCAGGGAAGACGCGTTCGCCAGGAACCGGTGGATCGACTTTGGTAATCGATAGCGGACGGTAAATACCGAAACTGCCGATCGTGGCGTAGACTCGCGCTAACTGTAACGGTGTTACCATCAGCCCGTAGCCGAAAGAAAAGGTGGCCCTCTCTATGTCAGACCACCGTTGTTTTTGAGGGTATAAGCCACTGCTTTCTCCGACCAACCCCAAATTGGTCGCTTTTCCTAATCCAAAGCGCGAGTAAGTATCTACCAGCGCAGAGGAAGGCATCGCTAACGCCAGTCTGGAAACACCGACGTTACTCGATTTCTGTAGCACGCCCGTCAGCGTCAATTCGCTGTAGCGCGCCACGTCTTTGATTTCATGACCGTTGACGTAGTAAGGCAGCGTATTGAGCACGCTATTTTCTTTGACGACACCACGCTGCAACGCCGTCATTACCACCATCGGTTTAACCGTAGAACCCGGTTCGAAGATATCGGTGATGGCGCGGTTACGCATAATCTCTTTCGGCGTATCCGCAAGATTGTTCGGGTTATAAGACGGGCTATTCGCCATCGCCAGCACTTCACCGGTATTCACATCAACCAGCACAGCCGTTCCTGACTCAGCTTTGTTAAAGGCAACCGCGTTGTTGAGTTCGCGGTAAACCAGCGCCTGCAGACGCTCATCAATGCTCAGCGCCAGATTGTGTGCAGCCTGGCTATCAACAGAAGAGATATCTTCAATCACGCGACCAAAGCGGTCTTTACGCACGGTTCGTTCACCGGGTTGCCCGGTCAGCCAGCGATCAAAGCTTTTCTCAACGCCTTCAATACCCTGGCCATCGATATTGGTGAAGCCGATGAGGTGAGAGGTCACTTGTCCAGAAGGGTAATACCGACGAGATTCCTGCCGCAGATTAATGCCCGGCAGTTTCAGTTTATGAACATATTCGCCAATGGCAGGATTCACCTGGCGAGCCAGATAAACGAAGCGCCCTTTCGGGTTAGCGTTGATCTTGGTTGCCAACTGATCCAACGGAATATCGAGCGCATCAGACAGTGCTTTCCAGCGCGTATCCAACGTAATACCGCCACGATCGTTCACTTCTTTCGGATCGGCCCAGACGGCATTCACCGGCACGCTGACGGCCAAAGGACGGCCAGCACGATCGCTTATCATGCCGCGTGCCGTCGGCACTTCCTGTACGCGCAGAGAACGCATATCCCCTTCGCGCACCAGTTTGTCTGGGTTGATAACCTGAAGATAAGCCGCACGCGCCATCAAGCCAACCATCGCAAGCAGGATACAGCCGCAAAGCAACGCAAAACGCCAGCTAACAAAGCTGGCTTGATCTTCCTGGCGCTTTAACTTTCCTGTACGGGCTGCTTTCATGCTTAGCTGGTTGCCTATTTAGTTCATTGCTTAACCACAATGTTTTCCTGTGACGGATCAACGTGCCCCATTTGCAGTTTTTCCGTCGCGATCCGCTCCACGCGGCTATGATCCCCTAGTGAGTTTTCCTCCAGGATCAAGTTTCTCCATTCGATATCCAACGCATCACGCTCCAGCAGCAGCTGTTCGCGTTCTGCTGTCAGCAGTCGCGTCTTATGCGCCGTGGTGACCACAAAGACCGCAGAAACCAGCACGGCAATCATCAGCAACACCGGGAGCTTTGCATTACGCAGCAAATCCTCACCGATGACGCCGACCAGAGTATGCCGCTCGTTACCGATCACGCTGGCAGTCTCTCAGCGAAGCGCAGAACAGAACTGCGCGCGCGTGGGTTTTCCGCAACTTCTGCTTCCGAAGGCATCAGTTTCTTGCCGACAGCTTTTAGCGTCTGTCCGCCCTGGCTGCGCAACTGTTCTTCCGTTAACGGCAGGCCAGCTGGCACCTGTGGCCCGCGGCTCTGATGGCGAATAAACCGTTTCACAATCCGATCTTCTAACGAGTGGAAGCTAATCACCGACAGACGTCCCTGCGGAGCCAGTACGCTCAGTGCGCCTTCTAGCGCACGTTCGATCTCTTCCAATTCGCTATTGATGTAAATGCGGATCGCCTGAAAACTGCGCGTTGCCGGATGCTTATGCTTTTCTCTAATCGGACTGGCGGCAGCGATCAATTCAGCGAGTTCTTTTGTCCGCGTCATCGGGTCGAGACGATTACGCTCCACAATGGCGCGGGCAATACGTTTGGCAAAACGCTCTTCGCCGAATGTTTTCAAGACCCAGACAATGTCGTCAGCTTCCGCTTTCATCAGCCATTCCGCGGCGGACAAGCCACGTGTCGGATCCATGCGCATATCCAGCGGGCCATCGCGCATAAATGAGAACCCACGCTCAGGGTCATCAAGCTGAGGAGAAGAAACGCCAAGATCGAGCAGAACGCCATCGATCTGCCCGGTCAGCCCGAGTTCCGCAACATATTCCGCCATCGCGGAAAACGGCCCGTGAATAATAGAGAAACGAGGATCGTCAATCGCCTTGGCGGCTTCAATTGCCTGAGGATCGCGATCGATAGCTAACAGACGTCCTTCCGGCCCCAGTTGGGAAAGAATCAGACGAGAATGACCACCACGGCCAAATGTGCCGTCGATGTATATGCCGCCGCTGCGAATATTCAGGCCATTTACTGCCTCATCCAACAGGACGGTGGTATGTTTATAATTTTCCAGCATGGCTATAGCGATAGGTCCTGCAATCGCTCAGACAAAGGTTCCTGAGTCGATTGTTCAGCGTCAATATCATCCCTGACCTGTTGATACCAAGTCTGTTCATCCCACAGTTCAAACTTGTTGAACTGCCCGACTAGCATCACTTCTTTTTTGAGGTCCGCATGCTGCCTTAACGTATTCGCAATCAACAAACGCCCTGCACTATCCATTTGGCACTCGCTGGCATGCCCCAATAACAAACGCTGAACACGACGTTCAGCAGGGTTCATGCTCGACAAGCGCGACAATTTTTGTTCAATAATTTCCCATTCAGGTAAGGGATAAAGCAGCAGGCATGGCTGATGCAGGTCAATGGTGCAAACCATTTGACCTTGCGATTCCCCGTTCAGCATTTCCCGATATCGGGTAGGCACAGCAAGGCGCCCTTTACTGTCGAGGTTAACCAGCGTAGCCCCACGAAACATACCTGAGTTACCCCTCCATAACCTTTTTCACCACTTTACCCCACAAAATCCCACCTTTAAGAGTGTACGGAGGGTATGAAAACCTTGTCAAGCCAGAGCTGGCGCGCTTTGGGATTATTCCTGAATGAATTGGGGCCGTCATAGAGGTAAAAGGAATAAGGAGTCAGAATTAACAAAGATTAACATCATGATAATTTGAGGAAAATTCATAGCGGAACGGGAACATTGCAAACATATAGCCACCAAGTCCGGCATATCGATTATTTTTATTGTCACAAGCTGATACCAAAGGCAGCGGTTTTCAGAATAGTCTTACCAGGCCGAACACCTTGAATACCAAGGCCTACACAAGCCCGCAGCATCATACCGTAGCGGTTAACATCTGCTCAATGTCACATTTTTAACATCAACATCGCCGATTCTTCATTAATCAGCCGATTTACGTTAATTGATGCCCCACCGACGAACGCGGTTTCCTGAAAAGAAAAGCAGGCTCAGGAAATGTATCGAATACATTAAGCGTCCCTCATCCTCAAAACGCATTAAAAATGGAGCACCACAAGCCACCCTGTTTTATCGGTCATCTACTCACTTCCTTTAATGCTTTAACGCAATTCCTTCCCACACAGAAAGGTCTTTCACCAAAAAACCATAACAATTTGTTTTTAAACAATTTTAAATCCCTTGTCGCGATAAAAAAACGGGAAAATTGCCGGGCAGATATAAAGTAGCGGGAAAGTATAAAAAACACTCACAAATAAATATTTTTACCTAGTACAAAGCCAATCATGCAGTGATGTAAACTACACAAACAAAATAAGGCATGACAAAAAACCACATTAAACCATTACACCAGTTTATCCGCCCTAAGAATGGAGCAACCAGGCATGTTTTCCCCGACGTCACGATTGCGAAGTGCCACTGCAGATACCTTTGCGCTCGTTGTCTATTGTTTCATCACCGGCATGGCGATAGAAATCATGCTTTCCGGTATGAGCGTCGAGCAATCGCTGTCTTCACGCTTGTTATCTATCCCCGTCAATATTGCCATTGCCTGGCCGTATGGGCTTTACCGCGATCGCGTGTTGAATATGGCCAGACGTCACGGCGGTGAGCATTTTCTGGTACGCAGCGTCGCCGATCTGTTTGCCTATGTCAGTTTCCAATCCCCGGTTTACGCCATCATTCTCTGGTCTATCGGGGCGAACCCCGCGCAAATCCTGACCGCAGTTACCAGTAATTTGGTGGTGTCGATGGTGACGGGCGTGATATATGGCTACTTTCTGGAATATTGCCGTCGGCTATTCCGGGTCGCCTTGCCGTAAAAGTGAATTGAGGCTGGGTAAGGAAGAAGCGCCATAGCAATTTATGGCGCAAAAAGCAGGTCGAAATTACGCGCGGCTCAAAGAGCCACGACGATACAGATTACGCCGGATACGATTCAAACCAGGTTTCGGCCTTTTCGGCTCATCCAGACTGGCCAACACCAACTCCAGTACGCGTTCCGCGACTTCACGATGGCGCTGAGCGACAGACAATACCGGACACTCCAGATAATCCAACAGTTCATTGTCCCCAAAGGTCGCGATAGCCAGATTATTCGGCAAACGCCCGTTAATCTTCAGGTTGACGTCCATCACTCCCTGCAATAGCGGGAATGAAGTGGTGAATAACGCTTCGGGCATAGGATTATTTTTCAAATAATCCATAAACGCGGCAGCGGCAGCCACGCGTTCATAGCTATTAGAATAAAGGTAATTCACTTCGCGCGGATCGCCCGCCCACGCCTGACGGAACCCCTGCTCACGCAGGAAGCTGACGGAAAGCTCAGGCAAAGCGCCAAGATAAAGTACCGATTTCGCAGGCACTTTTCTTAATTCCTGCGCCAGCATTTCAGCATCTTCAAGATCGGCCCCCACCACGCTGGTGAAGTGCTCACGATCTAACGCCCTGTCTAACGCAATAATCGGCAGACTGCCGTTTATCCAACGTTGATAAAACGGGTGCTCCGGCGGTAATGCGGTAGAAACAATAATCGCGTCAACCTGGCGCTGCAACAGATGCTCAATACAGCGCATCTCATTGTCTGGCTGATCTTCTGAACACGCAATTAATAGCTGATATCCGCGCTGTCTGGCCTGACGCTCCAGATAATTAGCGATGCGTGTATAGCTGGTATTTTCCAAATCGGGAATAACCAAACCAATTGAACGCGTACGCCCGGCACGTAATCCAGCCGCGACGGCGTTGGGATGATAATTGTGCTCCCTGACGACAGCCATGACTTTCTCAACGGTCTTATCGCTCACGCGATATTGTTTTGCTTTCCCGTTAATGACATAGCTGGCTGTCGTGCGTGAAACACCCGCAAGACGCGCGATTTCATCCAGTTTCACGGTAACCCCTTAGTAGGCCGGAAAATAAGTAGGCCGGCTCAATAAATAGTATGATGACCATAAAATCATCATGGATATGGCGTAGATCTAACAGCAGAAGCTTTTGTACGGCAACTGCTTTTATCACGTTACCGACATATTTCAAGCTGCCATATCAATAATGGATGTCTTTTAAGCTGAATATATTGTGTCTATATAAGATAAGGGAAATAAAAAGGCCCGATACTATTATCGGGCCTCTTAAAAGAAAAAGCAGCGAAAAGTCGATTAACGCATGATTTTATCGCCGCGCGATACGCCGACGATACCAGAGCGCGCCACTTCAACAATTTCGGAGACTTCACGTACGGCACTCAGGAACGCATCCAGCTTATCGCTGGTGCCAGCAAGCTGTACAGTATAAAGCGAAGCGGTGACATCCACGATCTGGCCGCGGAAAATATCGGCGCAGCGTTTCACTTCTTCACGACCATAGCCTGTAGCCTGTAGCTTCACCAGCATGATCTCACGCTCAACGTGCGCGCCCTGCCCCAGCTCGCTGACGCGCAGGACATCCACCAGCTTGTGCAGTTGCTTTTCGATCTGCTCCAGCACTTTCTCATCGCCTACCGTCTGGATAGTCATACGAGATAGCGTTGGGTCTTCGGTTGGTGCCACCGTCAGACTTTCGATGTTGTAGCCGCGCTGGGAAAACAGGCCGACGACACGTGACAAGGCGCCTGATTCATTCTCAAGTAATACTGACAAAATCCGCCGCATGATCAGGTCCTCTCCGTTTTGCTCAACCACATTTCATCCATCGCCCCGCCGCGAATCTGCATGGGGTAAACATGCTCGCTGCTGTCGATGTTGATATCAACAAACACCAGACGGTCTTTCTGCGCCAGCGCTTGCAACAGCTTGCTTTCCAGTTCGTCCGGCGTATCGATAGAAATCCCGACGTGACCGTACGCTTCAGCCAGCTTGACGAAATCCGGTAATGATTCCATGTAAGAACTGGAATGGCGGCCAGAGTAGATCATGTCCTGCCACTGCTTCACCATGCCGAGGAAACGGTTGTTCAGGTTAATGACCACCACAGGCAGATCATATTGCAGCGCCGTAGAAAGCTCCTGAATATTCATCTGAATACTGCCGTCGCCCGTTACGCAAATCACCGTTTCTTCCGGCAGCGCAAGTTTGATGCCCAATGCCGCAGGCAGGCCAAAGCCCATCGTGCCCAGTCCACCGGAGTTCACCCAGCGGCGTGGTAAATCGAAAGGATAATACAGCGCAGCGAACATCTGGTGCTGGCCGACGTCCGATGCCACATAGGCTTTGCCTTCGGTCAGCCGATGCAGCGTTTCAATCACCGCCTGTGGTTTAATCTTGTCGCCTTCGGTACTGTATTTCAGACAGTGACGCCCACGCCACTGTTCGATACCCTGCCACCAGTCGCGCAGCGCATCAAACTGCTGTGGTGCGCCATCCTGTGCCAGCAACTCCAACATCAAGGTTAATACTTGTTTAGCATCGCCCACGATAGGGATATCGGCGTTTACCGTTTTGGAAATCGACGCGGGATCGACATCAATGTGCAGAACCGTCGCATTCGGGCAGTACTTCGCCAGATTGTTCGTTGTTCGGTCGTCGAAACGCACCCCTACGGCGAAAATCACATCGGCGTTATGCATAGCCGTATTGGCTTCATATGTCCCGTGCATCCCCAGCATACCGAGGCACTGACGGTGCGTGCCAGGAAAGCCGCCCAGCCCCATCAGGGAGGTTGTCACTGGCAGGTTAAGTTTTTCCGCCAGCGTCAGCAGTTCTTCATGACACTCCGCATTAATGACGCCACCGCCGCTGTAGATAATCGGTTTTTTTGCCGCCAGCAGGGTTTGCAACGCGCGACGAATCTGACCTTTGTGCCCTTGAACTGTCGGATTATAGGAACGCATGCTGACGCTTTCAGGATAAACGTACGGTAGTTTATTCGCTGGATTCATGACGTCTTTCGGCAGATCGACCACCACTGGCCCGGGACGCCCAGTCGATGCCAGATAAAACGCTTTTTTCAGAATCGTCGGGACATCTTCCGCTTTCTTGACCAGAAAACTGTGCTTCACAATAGGGCGGGAAATGCCCACCGTGTCGCATTCCTGAAAGGAGTCATAGCCAATCAGCGAAGTCGCAACCTGACCGGACAACACCACCATAGGAATGGAGTCCATATAGGCAGTAGCGATACCGGTAATCGCGTTGGTCGCACCAGGACCAGACGTGACCAGCACGACGCCGACCTCACCCGTCGCGCGCGCATAGCCATCCGCCATATGTACCGCACCTTGCTCATGCCGCACCAAAATATGCTCGATACCACCAACCGTATGCAGGGCGTCGTAAATATCCAACACCGCACCGCCCGGATAACCGAACACATGTTTTACGCCCTGATCGATCAACGATCGGACCACCATTTCGGCGCCTGACAACATCTCCATGGGTCTGCCTCTTTTGTTCAGAAAGCGGAATCCGCTTCTGTATTGATCGGGAGAAATCCCCGAACTCACGTTGTGTTAATACTGTTAACTTTTAGTACAAGAATACGAAATATTATAGGGATTACTGATAACCCATTAACATAACGCCAGATTATGACGCAGACAAACGGCAAAAAACCACCGCCCTTAATCGTGCCTAGGGGAAATCGAACGTGAGGGAAAAAGGAACTGAGATAAAATACTAACTGAAAACCTTCAGACCTGAGAGATCGTCCATGAAGGACATAAATTACAGAGTGAAATATTGAGGCCGAAAACCACATTTCTTTTCAGGAAACGCGCATCTCGGCCTACAACATCATCAAGACTCGGCGTACATCGCATCAATTTCCAGCTGGTAACGCTGGTTGATGATCTTCCTGCGCAGCTTGAGCGTTGGCGTCAGTTCCCCTTCTGCCATCGAAAACGGCACAGGCAGCAGCGTGAATTTCTTCACCTGCTCCACGCGGGAAAGCTCTTTCTGCATCTCCCGCAAGCGCTGCTCGAACAGCTCAATAATATGGCTGTGGCGCAGCAGCTCCAGACGATCGTGATACTTCAGGTTGATAGAGTGAGCGTATTCTTCCAATGCCTCAAAGCAGGGAACAATCAGCGCAGACACGTACTTACGCGTGTCCGCAATAATCGCAACCTGCTCGATGAAGCGATCCTGTCCCAGCGTGCCTTCCAGATGCTGCGGGGCAATATATTTACCGCCGGAGGTTTTCATCAGATCTTTCAATCGTTCGGTAATAAACAGGTTACCATTGGCATCCAGTTCCCCCGCATCGCCGGTTTTCAGCCAGCCATCTTCGGTAAAAGTGTCTGCGGTTTCCTGCGGACGGTGGAAATAACCCCGCATGATGGTCGCACCGCGCACCTGAATCTCTTTTTCCTCACCAATGCGGACTTCAATGCCCGGCAGCGGCGTACCAATAGAGCCCAGGCGGAAGCGACCTTCCTCCCAGCAGGAAACCGTCGCACAGGTTTCGGTCATGCCGTAGCCATAAATGATGCGAATCCCGATCGACCGGAAAAACAGAATGATGTTGTCATCCAGTCGTGCGCCTGCGGCTGGCATAAAGCGAATCTCGCCCCCCAGTAACTGGCGCAGTTTTCCTAACACCAGACGGTCTGCATAGTGGTGCATAACGCGACGGAAAAGACCGCCCTTCTTCGCGGTCTGGCTCGCAAGAAAAGCGCGTTGCCCCTGCGCGATAGCCCAGTTAAATAGCCGCTGGCGATACCACGGCGCCTGCGCCACTTTTTCATGGATAGCGCTATACACTTTCTCATAAAAACGCGGTACGGCGCACATCACGGTAGGCTTCACCGTCTGCATTGCCTCACGCACCAGATTCGTGTTGCTGAGATACACGTTCTGCGCGCCGCGGTGCATAATGACAAAGCTCCAGGCGCGCTCAAATACGTGGGAAAGCGGTAAGAAACAGAGCGATACGTCATTTTCTGACATATCCAGACGATCGTCATGCAGCTTAAGCTGCATCGCCATGTTGGTGTAATCCAGCATGACACCTTTCGGCTCACCGGTAGTGCCAGAGGTATAAATCAGCGTAAACAGATCGTTGAGATCGCGGCTGTCGATACGCGTTTGCCATTCATCACGCCAGAAATCTTCTACGGCCTGCGCTTCAAATTCATGCAGAGATTGTGCGATGTCGCTACCGCGCAGGTTAACGCCTTCATCCATCACGATAATGTTTCGCAGTTGCGGGCACGTGTCCCGCAGCGCCAGCAGCGCATCCAGTTGCTCCTGACCACCAACGAATATCGTACGGATATCCGCATCATTGATGATGAATGCCGCCTGTGCCGCCGTATTCGTGGCATAGATCGGCACGCTGATCGCACGCAGGTGCAGCAGCGCCAGATCGGCCAGAGACCAGTTCATTGAGTTATGAGAGAAAATCGCAACCCGTTCCTGAACGTCCAGCCCCAACGCTAAGAGCGCGCTGGCAATGCGCTGAATGCGCTGCCCGGCCTGTGTCCAGGTGAGCTGCTGTTCGCCCGCAGGCGTCCACTCGCGCAACGTAATGCGGCCTGCGCAGTGATTGATTCGATCTTGGACCCGGTGCACCACATGGTATGGCTGTAAATGATTATTCATCTGTAAAAGAATTTCTAAGGGGGAAGAATTTGACAGCGTTTCAGCGTACAGCTGTACATTATTTGGCGTGCAGTCTACCGTCATTGTTCAAAACCGCAACGATCTTTCGTTCATTCGACGCAGGCTATCGCTGGTTTACTTGATGCACATCACACCAATCAAAAGTTGACATAACCCTGATAATCGCGTACCAATAAAGGAACACCGAATTTTAGATGACGAGACACCATGTTCAACTTTACTGTCCTACTAGGCCTACTACTAAACGCATCCTTCTTGCGCGGTAGGTTTGTGGGCAGAGTTCAGAACTAAGTTTCTCGCCACACGATACAAAAACCCGCGCTGATGCGCGGGTTTTTTTTTACTCGCCGAGCGCCAAGTACAAGTAGACACGACAAGGAACTAAACCGATGAGCGAGCAAGTCATTATTTTCGATACCACATTACGCGATGGTGAGCAGGCTTTACAGGCGAGTCTGAGTGTAAAAGAAAAGCTGCAAATTGCCTTCGCCCTGGAACGTATGGGTGTTGATGTCATGGAAGTCGGCTTTCCTGTTTCCTCTCCCGGCGACTTTGAATCTGTTCAGACGATCGCCCGTAACATCAAAAACAGTCGTGTCTGTGGCCTGACTCGCTGCGTCGAGAAGGACATCGATGTCGCCGCAGAAGCGCTGCGTGTCGCAGAAGCGTTCCGTATCCACACCTTTATCGCGACCTCGCCGATGCACATCGCCACGAAGCTGCGCAGCACGCTGGATGAAGTGATCGAACGCGCCATTTACATGATCAAACGCGCGCGTAACTACACAGACGACGTTGAATTTTCCTGCGAAGATGCGGGCCGCACGCCAATCCCAGACCTGTGTCGCGTGGTTGAAGCTGCCATCGACGCCGGCGCTCGCACCATCAATATTCCTGACACCGTCGGCTACACCATGCCGCATGAGTTTGGCAACATCATCTCCTCGCTGTACCAACGCGTTCCTAATATCGATAAAGCCATTATTTCTGTTCACACCCACGACGATCTGGGTTTGGCCGTCGGCAACGCCATGGCGGCAGTGCATGCAGGTGCACGTCAGGTAGAAGGCACGCTGAACGGTATCGGCGAACGCGCGGGTAACTGTTCACTGGAAGAAGTCATCATGGCGATCAAAACCCGCCATAACATCCTGAATGTCCACACGAATATCAATCATCAGGAAATCTACCGCACCAGCCAGTTGGTCAGCCAGATTTGCAATATGCCTATCCCCGCTAACAAAGCGGTTGTGGGTGCCAATGCCTTCGCTCACTCCTCTGGTATTCACCAGGATGGCGTGCTGAAGAACCGTGAAAACTACGAAATCATGACGCCGGAATCCATCGGCCTGAAAGAAGTCCAGTTGAACCTGACTTCCCGTTCCGGTCGCGCCGCGGTGAAACACCGCATGGAAGAGATGGGCTATCAGGACAGCGATTACAATCTGGACGATTTGTACTCTGCCTTCCTGAAACTGGCGGACAAGAAAGGTCAGGTCTTTGATTACGATCTGGAAGCGCTGGCCTTTATCAGCCGTCAGCAGGAAGAGCCTGAGTTCTACCATCTGGATTATTTCAGCGTTCAGTCCGGTTCCAGCGTGATGGCAACCGCCTCTGTCAAACTGATCTGCGGCGAAGAAACCCAGTCAGAAGCTGCAACGGGTAATGGTCCGGTGGATGCCGTTTATCAGGCGATCAACCGCATTACGGGTTATCAGGTTTCGCTGGTCAAATACCAACTGACCGCCAAAGGTCAGGGGCGCGATGCACTGGGTCAGGTTGATATTGTCGCGGATTATCAGGGGCGTCGTTTCCACGGCGTCGGTCTGGCAACGGATATCGTTGAATCTTCCGCGCAGGCAATGGTAAATGTATTAAACAACATCAAACGTGCTCAGCAGGTAGAAAAAGAAATTCAACGTCTGCAGCAGCACAGTAACCAACAACAAAACGATAGCAAACAACAAAACAGTCAGGAAACAGTGTGATGACAAAGAGCTACCATATCGCCGTTTTACCCGGAGACGGCATTGGCCCGGAAGTAATGGCGCAGGCCCATAAAGTACTGGATGCGGTACGTCAGCGTTTTGGCATCCGCATTACCACCAGCGAATATGACGTTGGCGGTATCGCCATTGACCGTCAGGGCACACCGCTGCCGCAGGCGACCGTTGCAGGCTGTGAGCAGGCCGATGCGATTCTGTTTGGTTCCGTGGGCGGCCCAAAATGGGAACACCTGCCACCGGCAGAACAGCCGGAGCGCGGTGCGTTATTGCCTCTGCGTAAGCACTTCAAACTGTTCAGCAACCTGCGTCCTGCTCGTCTGTATCAGGGGCTGGAAGCGTTTTGTCCGCTGCGTAGCGATATCGCCGCGAAAGGCTTTGATATCCTGTGCGTCCGCGAACTGACGGGTGGGATCTACTTCGGCCAGCCAAAAGGTCGTGAAGGTAGCGGTCAATATGAGCGCGCTTTCGATACCGAGGTGTATCACCGTTTTGAGATTGAGCGCATCGCGCACATCGCGTTTGAATCTGCTCGCAAACGTCGCAGCATCGTGACCTCCATCGATAAAGCCAACGTGCTGCAAAGCTCGATTCTGTGGCGCGAGATCGTGAATGAAGTTGCCAAAGCCTATCCCGATGTGAAGCTGTCCCATCTGTATATCGATAATGCGACAATGCAGTTAATCAAAGATCCGTCTCAGTTTGACGTGATGCTGTGTTCTAACCTGTTCGGTGACATTCTGTCCGACGAGTGCGCCATGATTACCGGTTCAATGGGCATGCTGCCTTCCGCAAGCCTGAACGAACAAGGCTTTGGCCTGTACGAACCGGCTGGCGGCTCCGCGCCGGATATCGCCGGTAAAGATATTGCCAACCCGATTGCACAGATTCTGTCGCTGGCGCTGCTGCTGCGTTACAGCCTGGGTGCGGATGATGCCGCAGAAGCGATCGAAAAAGCCGTTAATACCGCACTGGCTGAAGGCTACCGTACTGCCGATCTGGCAAGCACCGGCAGCGCGATCGGCACCAATGAAATGGGCGACGTGATTGCGCGTTTTGTCGCGCAAGGGGCATAACCATGGGTAAGACGTTATATCAAAAATTGTTCGAAGCGCACGTGGTTCATGAAGCGCCGAACGAAACGCCGCTGCTGTACATCGACAGACATCTGGTACACGAAGTGACTTCCCCGCAGGCTTTCGACGGCCTGCGCGCGATGGGCCGCAAGGTTCGTCAACCGGGGAAAACCTTCGCGACGATGGACCACAACGTGTCCACGCAGACCAAAGACATCAACGCCAGTGGCGAGATGGCCCGCATTCAGATGCAGGAATTAATCAAAAACTGTGCGGAATTCGGCGTTCAGTTATATGACCTGAACCACCCGTATCAGGGCATCGTTCACGTTATCGGGCCTGAACAAGGGATGACGCTGCCGGGCATGACCATCGTCTGCGGTGACTCGCACACGGCAACGCACGGCGCATTTGGCTCACTGGCTTTCGGTATCGGTACGTCGGAAGTGGAACATGTGCTGGCGACGCAAACCCTGAAGCAGGGTCGCGCTAAAACCATGAAGATTGAAGTCACCGGCGATGCACCACACGGCATCACCGCGAAAGACATCGTGCTGGCGATCATCGGTAAAACCGGTAGCGCAGGCGGCACTGGTCATGTGGTTGAATTCTGCGGTACCGCTATTCGTGCACTGAGCATGGAAGGCCGTATGACGCTGTGCAACATGGCGATTGAGATGGGCGCGAAGGCAGGTCTGGTCGCACCGGACGAGACGACCTTCAGCTACCTGAAAGGCCGTCAGTTTGCACCGAAAGATGCCAACTGGGATGCCGCCGTTGCGTACTGGAGCACGCTGAAATCCGATGATGACGCGCAGTTCGACACGATCGTCACGCTGGACGCCGCTCAGATCGCGCCGCAGGTCACCTGGGGCACCAACCCCGGTCAGGTTATCGCCGTCAATCAGGAAATCCCTAGCCCTGACTCTTTCAGCGATCCGGTAGAACGCGCCTCCGCGGCCAAAGCACTGGCCTATATGGATCTGCAACCCGGCATTAAACTGACTGACGTGAAGATCGATAAAGTCTTCATTGGCTCCTGCACCAACTCGCGTATCGAAGATTTACGCGCTGCGGCAGAAATCGCCAAAGGGCGTAAAGTCGCCGCTGGCGTTCAGGCTATCGTCGTCCCCGGTTCCGGCCCAGTAAAAACCATGGCGGAACTGGAAGGGCTGGATAAAGTGTTCATCGAGGCGGGCTTTGAGTGGCGCTTACCGGGCTGCTCCATGTGTCTGGCGATGAACAATGACCGTCTGAACCCCGGTGAGCGTTGTGCATCAACCAGCAACCGTAACTTTGAAGGCCGTCAGGGTCGCGCTGGCCGCACCCACCTGGTCAGCCCGGCAATGGCTGCGGCAGCGGCAGTGACGGGTCGCTTTGCCGACGTCCGCGAGTTGAATTAAGAGAGAAACCGACATGGCTAAATTTACTCAACACACAGGTCTGGTGGTTCCTCTGGATGCCGCTAACGTCGATACCGACGCCATCATTCCCAAGCAGTTTCTGCAAAAGGTGACGCGTACCGGTTTCGGCCAACACCTGTTCCACGACTGGCGCTTTCTGGATGATGCGGGCCAACAGCCTAACCCTGAGTTTGTGCTGAATCAGCCGCATTATAAAGGGGCGAGTATCCTGCTGGCGCGGGAAAACTTCGGCTGCGGTTCTTCCCGTGAGCACGCGCCGTGGGCGCTGACCGATTACGGCTTCAAAGTCGTTATCGCCCCAAGCTTCGCCGATATCTTCTACGGCAACTCGTTTAACAACCAGCTGCTGCCGGTGAAACTGAGCGACGAGGAAGTGGACGAGCTGTTCAAGCTGGTTGACGGGCAAGAAGGGATTAACTTCACCGTTGATCTGGAAAATCAGGTTGTTCAGGCGGGCAGCAAAAGCTACCCGTTCGAAATCGACAGCTTCCGCCGTCACTGCATGATCAACGGATTAGACAGCATCGGCCTGACGCTGCAACACGAAGCGTCTATTACCGAGTATGAAAAGAATCAGCCTGCATTTTTGAACTGATTCAAGATTACAGATAGCCCGAAGCCCGCACTTTACTGCGGGCTTTTTCTTTTGGAAGAATGGGGGGATTACAGCAGCGAGGCTATCAGATAAAAAGCCAGCATACTCAAGAGCACCGCGCCCACAATATTTCTGATAAAGAATGAAATTACGACACTCACTATCGCGCCGAGAAAATACGGGTTATCAGGAAAGGCGCGAATCACGCCGTGGTCCATTAAAATAATCGGTCCGCAAATCGCAGTGAGTAAACAAGGTGCTGAATACTTTAATGCACGATGGAGTAACACCGGAATTTTTACCGGTACGGCGGGCTCAAGAAAAATATAGCGATTAAAAAACACGATCCCTGCCAAAACGAATATCAATAACCAGCTCATTTTTCTTCCTTAAGCACAGACGCAACGAACACAGAGAAAAACATGCCGCCGACGCCAGCAATAGCAATCGCACCTTCTACCTTGAAATAGGTCAACAGCATCGACAACAGCAGAGAAAACAGGACGCCAGAAAAGGTGCTGATTTTCTTTATCATCGGCACAACAATGGTGATAAACGTGGCAACGATAGAGTAATCAAGATGATATTTATCCAAATCGGGCACAGATGACGCCATGACCACGCCAAGAATACTGAAGATATTCCAAAAAATATAAAAGGTGAAACCCGCACCAATTAAATAGCTGGTACTAACGTTGTTCTTTCTGTCTTTCTTTTCACTGAGTGCAAAAAGCTCGTCTGATAATAAAAAACCGATAGGAAGGCGCTTTCTCAATTTCAACGTTGAAACATATTCGCGTAACGTCAGGCCATATATCAGATGTTGTGCGGTGATAAAAAAAACGGAGATTAATAGCGTCGCGACATTCGCCCCGGACATGAGTAAGCCCAGCGAAACGAGCTGCGCCGCCCCCGCGAAAATAATCGCGGACATCCCGATACTTTGCCCAACGGATAATCCCGACTGGATAGCCATAGAGCCAGCTAAAATTCCCCAGGGCACCACGGACAAACAGAGCGGAAGCATTTCAACCACGCCGGTCATAAAATGCTTCCACGGACTAACAGTGTCTTTTGATTCAGACGATGAACGGGCTACGGTGTTTTCCATATAACATTGCACTACCATAAAAATATCGATAGCGGAAAACTAACAAAACGTTTTTTAAGAGTATTGGATGAATTTGCTGCGCCCCAGAATAGGGGCCGAGTATAACTACAGATTGCCTTTAGCAAACTCGCCCGGCGTCAGCCCCAACGAGTTTTTGAAATGGCGATGGAAGTGGCTCTGATCGGTAAAACCGCACCGTACGGAAACATCGAGGATCGCATCGCCTTTACGCAACAATGCCTTAGCCTTGCGTAGCCGTGCCTGAATCAAGTAGGCGTGAGGCGTAATCCCCACCACCGCTTTAAACTGTCGTAGGAAATGCCACACACTGAGTTCGGCCAGCGCAGCCAATTCAACGAGAGCCAGTTCTCTCTCAGGATAGCTGTCCATAAACACTTTAACGTTCAATATATTTTGGGTCGCAACCGGCAGCATCTGTGGCGTCAGACGCGTCTTGCTGTAGCGCATCGTCAGCCAGGTTAATGACGACAACAGCAGCGTTTCTTTCAAGAGCATATTGCCCGGCTGAGCGAGCATATTGAACGTCATGAGCAGTTGATCCGACAGCCCAGGATCGTGAACAACCGCGTCGGGAAACCACGGGATGGAATCCTTTGAGCGTTGCAGATCCTGATTAATCGAGAGAAAAAGATCGGGATGCGGATAAATGGCGCGATAGGCCCAGCCGGTTTCGACCTCCGAACTCCCCGTGTGTACATCGTCCGCGTTCACCAGAATGATGTCGCCTTTGGGCGCAACGTGCTCTGCACCGGAACGATAAAAACGCTGAGCCCCCTGCTCAATCACACTGATGCAATACGTATCATGCACATGGCGAGGAAAACGCTGCTGGTAGTACTGCGCCTGCAACATATCCAGACCACCTAATGCCTCCAGGTGTCTGAAATGTGTTTGCTCTTGCACTACCGGCTTTTTATGCACGTGTGAATCCTCTTATCGTTTGTACAAAATTGCTCTGGCGGAAGCGACATAGGCGTACTTCTTTATAGCCAGAAACAGCATACCTGTTTCACTGATTCTATCAGAAGCGGGTTCACATCCCCATGCTCGAAAAAACAACGAAAAAAGCCAGCGACAAAGCCGCTGGCCATTGATGACGCATTCTCGTCTTTATGTCTTTTACCAACCGGGTTACATCAGATGAAATCGGGACACGCCAAGATTCAACCGTTCGGCCTGCTGCTCGAGCGATGCAGCAGACGAGGAAGCCTCCAGCACCAGCGTTGCGTTCTGTTGCGTGACGCGATCCATTTCTGATATCGCTAACGACACCTGATTGATACCACTGCTCTGTTCATCAGACGCCAGCGCGATCTCATTCATGATGCGGGTGACATTATTAATTTCAGCCACAATCTCGGCCATCGCTTTACCCGCTTCGGATGCCAGCGTCGTCCCCTCTGCCACTCTGGCTTCGGATTCTTTAATCAGTGCGGCAATTTCCGTTGCGGCGTTAGCCGAGCGCTGTGCCAGATTACGCACCTCTCCTGCGACTACCGCAAATCCTTTACCCTGCTCACCCGCACGGGCAGCTTCTACTGCCGCATTCAGCGCCAGAATATTGGTCTGAAATGCAATCCCATTGATGAGCGAGATAATCTCAGAAATTTTGCCTGAACTCTTGGCAATGTCATCCATAGAACCGACAACTTGTTCCACAATGCCGCCACCGTTCACCGCTTTGGCTGAGGTCTCCGTTGCCACAACGCTTGCATGGTGCGCATTATCGGTATTCTGCTTCACGGCAGCCGTGAGCTGCTCCATGCTGGCCGCCGTTTCCGCCAACGCCGCAGCCTGCTGCTCTGTTCGTGCAGACAAATCCGTATTACCGACGGCAATTTTCGTCGAACTGCTGTGAATCGACTCCGCACTGTCGCGTACCGAGCCAACTGTTTCGGAGAGCGAATCCTGCATTTGCTGGATGTTGTTCCCCAAAATACCGATTTCATTGCGTCCGACATCCACACTCGCGCGCGTTAAATCTCCGTGCGCGATGGCCTGTATGCGTGACACCCAATACTGCACTGGATTAATAATGACCCGACGAATGACGAAGAACGTCATGCCCGTTAACACGATAGCTAAAATAAAGGCACCCGACATGAGCGTATAACCCAGTGTCGAATTCCGTTCAGCCGTCACATTAATATTTTTTGCCATCTCAACCCGATAAAGATAGGACGCTTTCAACGGCACATCATACTCATCATCCAATTTAGACAGGGTCGTCGACTCAAATGCATTGAGTTCTTCAACATTGCCCTTCTTCGCTATGTCAAACATGGGTTTAATACCGCGTTCAACATAATCGCCATAGCGCGCTTTTAATTCGTTATCGCGGGCGAGTTCAACATTTGAGCGAACTGACCTATTTTGATACCCATTAAACATTTGCTGAGACAGCGACAGACGTTCTTCTGCCGCTTTCATACTCGCATTGTAGTTATCCGTAAGACCATTACGTAAGTGATTCACAGCATGGAGCAAATTCATACGCGCTGCACGCATATGATTAGCACTATCAACCAATTCCATTCGAACATTCAATTCCAACGTCGAACTATTTAACGATTGTTCAGCCTGTTTAAGAAAATAGGACGATGTGGAAACTGCCAAGGCAAAAAGAAGTAAAACACCAGAAAAAACAATGACGAAAAGGGGCGTCAGTTTAATATTGTGCACACCAGGTGCAGCGTGCCAAGGTTCTGGTTTTTCGTAAATCGCTATTGACTGATAAGGAACATCGCTCATTTTTACATCCGTCGAGTTATTCAAAAAATTGCTGTGAAGTAAATTGCTGGTAAGCAAGAAAAAATAAAATGCTGCTATATGTTACAGACTATTTAAAGATTGTGACAATGTGCGTTAAACGCAAGATAAAAAACAATGGGCTATAAAAAATAATTTTATCCATAGGAGCGTCATCACAAAAAACCACCTATGATTTCAAAAGAAATAGTTTCCCCAAAAAACAATTTATAATAAAAACCATTACACTCAATTAGTGAATTATTTTAGTCATTATTCTTACATTAATATTAATTATAAGAGAAAAAAATAGATTAACGGCGTCATTCTTTTTTATTGAGAATAAACACGCTTTAACATTCAATATTACTGACTGATTCACTATTTCGTCATCCTGAATACAGAACCCCACATTACCCCGCACGATGAGCACACAAGGCGTCACACGCCGAGAAAAAGCAGTAAGCCGAGTTGCCATTTCGATCACGGTATTTTCCCGCGGACGTACTATGCTGAAAACGTTCAACTCAATGTGTGAGAGGAGCCTATGGCGCGCACTATTCAGCGTTACCGTTTAAGCATCTCTGGCGATTGCCGGGCCTGGTTCAACATCGACCATCGCCTCACCAATGATTTCCCTCGTCCGCCTCATGCCTGAATCAGCGCCACGCTGATCATTTCCTGTTCCTGCATTCCTTACTTCGGCGTCACATAACGTGTCGCGACGGAATTCTTTTTTCTGGAGATCTATGGCATGAAACGCATCCCTGAACCATTCCGCATTAAGATGGTAGAAAATATCCGCATGACAACGCAGGCGGAACGTGAAAAAGCCCTGACAGAGGCGGGGTACAACCCTTTCCTGCTGCGTAGCGAAGACGTCTACATCGACCTGTTGACCGATTCTGGCACTGGCGCGATGAGCGACCGCCAGTGGGCCGGTTTAATGATGGGTGATGAAGCTTACGCAGGGTCACGCAATTACTATCATCTGTGCGAAAAAGTCGAAACCTTGCTGGGCTACCCGTTTACGATTCCCACCCATCAAGGGCGCGGCGCGGAACAGATTTTATTTCCGTGTCTGATAGCCAAGAAACAGCGTGCTGGCGGCGCGAAAAAGCCCATCTTCATTTCCAACTTCCACTTCGATACCACCGCTGCGCACGTCGAGCTAAATGGCGCTCGGGCCATTAACGTCGTCACACCAAAAGCTTTTGATACGAACACGGCCTATGACTGGAAAGGCGATTTCGATCTGGACCAGTTACAAAGCGTGATTTCACAGCATGGCGCGGAGAATGTCGTCGCCATTATCACCACGGTAACCTGCAACAGTTCAGGCGGACAGCCCGTCTCGATGAGCAACATGCGTGACGTTTACCGTATTGCACAGCAGCATCAGATCCCTGTGGTGATTGATTCGGCACGTTTCTGCGAAAACGCCTGGTTTATCAAGCAGCGCGAAGCGGGCTACGCGGATAAATCCATTAAAGCCATCGTGCATGAAATGTATGAATACGGCGACATGCTGACGATGTCCGCGAAGAAAGACCCAATGGTGAATATTGGGGGGCTGTGCTGTTTCCGCAGCGATGAGGACCTGTTTAACGAGGTGCGCATTCGCTGCGTCCCGATGGAAGGTTTCGTCACCTACGGCGGACTGGCTGGACGAGATATGGAGGCACTCGCCATCGGGCTGGAAGAAGGGATGGACGAAGACTATCTGGCCTACCGTATTGGACAGGTCGCCTATCTCGGAGAACGCCTGAAAGCCGGTGGAATTCCGATTCAGTATCCCGTTGGAGGACACGCTGTCTTTGTTGATGCGGCACGGCTATTGCCTCATATTCCGCCAGAGCAATTCCCTGCGCAGGCCCTTAACAATGCGCTGTACCTGGAAGCCGGTATCCGCAGCGTTGAAATCGGCTCACTTCTGCTAGGACGCGATCCAGACACCGGGCAACAGAAAGCGTCACCACTTGAGCTACTGCGTCTGACTATCCCACGCCGGGTCTACACCAACGACCACATGGACTACATTGCAGATGCCCTTATCGCATTAAAAGCCCGTGCCAGCGATATTAAAGGGTTAACGTTCACCTATGAGCCCCCCGTGCTGCGGCACTTTGTCGCCCGTCTAAAACCAGTGGAATAACCCGCTGTAAGCATGCCCGGTGTCTTTCTCTGCGGGCATGCTTCCTTTCCAGTCTTCCTCTTCAATTTGCTTTTGCGAAGCTGCGCGCAGGCCGATCGCGCCGTTTAAATGTCAGCTAAATAAGCAGGTATATTTCATTCTCGACCAACACCAGCGTTGACAATTGTCAACACACGACTTTACCATGACCCTATATAGCGATGAAAAAACATCCAAATAAGCATATTCAGGCAGCTATTGAATACGCACTAGCGCAAGGCTGGCGTTTTTATCCCAGCAACGGGCATGCATTTGGCAGACTTATCTGTGGCACGCCGGATCACAGTACCCATATGATGAGTATTTGGTCCACGCCATCAGTCCCGGAAAATCACGCAAAGCAGATCCGCCGCAATGTCGATAGCTGCCTGATAACGTTGAAACAATAGAAGGTCTATACGGCTTACCGAGGAATTTATGACAACGTATCACTTTTCTCTCACGCTAGCGGGCGTTTCCGCAGATACGGCTGGGCTGGAAGATGCGCTTTTTGCCAGCGGCTGCGACGACGCTCTGATCTGCTTCTATGGCAGCGCCGTCTATCTCGAATTTGATCGAGAAAGCCCCCGTTTTTCTACCGCGGTTATCAATGCTATTCATGATATCGAGTCCGCAGGCATCCAGGCCAAAGTCCACTCCGTCGATGCAGTCTGGGTTGGGATCAGTGATATCGCAGCCTTGTCTGCGCTGTCGCGTCAGGCTATTGCGCTTCTCAAAGATGGAAAACGCGGTGCGGGCGATTTCCCCTCTCCGGTCCAGCGCTTACGCGGTACATCACCGCTGTGGGAATGGAGCGATGTCGCCGACTGGCTGGCCAAACAAAAAAAAATCCCCCAAGAATTAGCCGATAACGCCCGGGAGCTTGCCACGATTAATCTGGCTTTACAGATACGCAATGCCCACCAGCAGGACGAATTAGCACGTTATTGTGCACTGCTCAGCGAAGGCAAGCCATTACGTGAACCAATCATCACGTAAACAACGCCGCTGATACCTCACTACCCTGCAAACCACCCGCAGCAGACAAAGCTAGCGGCAGGTAAACACCATAAAAAAAGCCAGCGAAAAACTCGCTGGCTGGTGAAACATCACCATTACTCAGAATACATTGTTTTACTTAGAATAAATTGTTTTACTCAGAATAAATTGTTTCGCACCACCTAGAGCCAATGACGGTACTCTTCATCAGACATGTCGTTCAGGTGCCACTGCGTTGCCTGCTGCAATAATGCAACGCGCTGTTGGGTAGACATCCATCGCAACCACTTTGCCTTACAGGTCGATAAGTAGGTTTGATAGAACCGATACAAACGGGAAATCGCCATAAGCCACCTCCTCTCTTTCCTTGTTGGAAAGTATCGACGTAATATAGGGAAAGATAAATTGATGACTTTAGTGCAGGGAGTTCCTCTTTTATGTCTTCTCCTCGATTGCAACAACAGTTCATCCGCCTGTGGCAGCACTTTCAGGGGCAAACCACCGACACCACGCTGCAAGAGCTAACCGGGGTACTGAACTGTTCCCGACGTCATATCCGTTCACTGCTGAACGCGATGCAGCAGGAAGGCTGGCTGATCTGGCAGGCAGAAGCCGGAAGGGGAAAACGCTCTCAGCTATCGTTTGTTTATACCGGACTGGCGCTACAGCAGCGGCGCGCCGAGGATTTGCTGGAACAGGATCGCATTGAGCAACTGGTGCAGTTGGTCGGTGATAAAGAAGCGGTACGCCAGATGTTACTTGCCCATCTTGGACGGAGTTTCCGGCAGGGAAAACATATTCTGCGCATCCTCTATTACCGCCCCTTACGCAACCTGCAGCCAGGTTCGGCGCTGCGGCGTTCGGAAATGCACATTGCACGGCAAATTTTTAGCGGGCTGACCAATATAAATGAGGAAAATGGGGAACTAAAACCCGATCTTGCTCACCATTGGCAAATGCTGGCCCCGCTGCACTGGCGTTTTTATCTGCGTCCGGCCATCCGCTTCCATCACGGTCGCGAGCTCACGATGGAGGATGTCATCACCTCCCTCAAGCGCCTCACCGCATCGCCGCTGTTTTCGCACCTTGAAACCATCACATCACCGATGCCCTTCGTGATTGATATCCGGCTGAACAGCGCGGATAACTGGCTGCCGTGGTTATTAGGCAGCGTGCACGCCATGATTTTGCCGCAGGAATGGCAAACGCTACCCGATTTTGCACAACACCCAATTGGCACCGGCCCTTACGCCGTGGTGCGCAATAATAGCAACCAGCTAAAGATCCGCGCCTTCGATGATTATTTTGGCTATCGGGCGCTCATTGATGAGGTCAATATTTGGGTACTGCCCGACGAGCCAGAGGAAATGCCGGTATCTATCCAACTCCAGTCTGACAATTCTCGTCACGAACAGCTGGAAAGCCGGATGGAAGAAGGCGGCTATTTCCTGCTGTTCGATAAGCGTTCGCCGTTAGCATCACGACCGGAAGCTCAGCGATGGCTCAGGCAGGTCTTTAACCCTATTTCGCTACTCAACCACGCCAATATCAGCAACCAGCGTGACTGGTCTCCCGCCTACAGTTTGCTGCCGCGCTGGCACCATCACCATCCCGATGTACCACAATCCATGCCGAAAGGGCTAACGGACGTCACGCTCACGTTCTATCAGGCACACCCTGAATATCGGATATTAAGCGAGATAATGCACACACTGCTGGCACAACACGGCGTCACATTACATATTCAGACGGTCAGCTACGAAGACTGGTATCAGGGCAATGCCGACAGCGATATCTGGTTTGGTAGCCTGAATTGTTACCTGCCGATCGAATTCTCCCTGTTCGCGATGCTCTACGAACTCCCGCTGGCGCAGCACTGTCTGAATGACGATCTGCACGCGGACGCGCAGCAGTGGCGCAATCACTCGCTGCCGATGGCAGAGTGGTGTGAAAAGCTGATCGCCAGCGGCCAACTGCACCCTCTTCTGCATCACTGGCTACAGCTTCAGGGGCAGCGCAGTATGCGCGGCGTCAGGATGAATATGCTGGGCTGGTTTGATTTTAAATCCGCCTGGTTCGCGCCGCCGGAACGCTGAGAGCCTTTCGCTGCCCGACTTAACCCTTTACAATGTGCCGTTCTCAACGGGGTGCGGAAATATTTTTCGCTGAGAAGATACCCGTCGAACCTGATCCGGTTAATACCGGCGAAGGGATTTGAGAGTGCTGCTCATTGCTGCCTCAAAGTCCTTTGCCACCCTATGATTCTCAGGAGTGCAAAGTGTTAAATCAATTATTACCGCGTTCAGCCACCGTGCTGAAAACCAGCCTGTCTTGCCTGCTACTGCTCTCAGCGTCGGCGTTCGCCAAGCCTGCGCTTACCGTATATACCTACGATTCATTCGCTTCCGAGTGGGGTCCAGGCCCTGTCATCAAGACCGCGTTTGAAAAAGAGTGCGAGTGCGAGCTGAACTTCGTCGCGCTGGAAGATGGTGCCTCACTGCTGAACCGTCTGCGTATGGAAGGCAAGAACAGCAAAGCGGATATCATTCTGGGGCTGGACAACAACCTGTTGCAGGCGGCGGAACAAACCGGCCTGTTTGCGCCACACAATCTGGACACCCGCGCCGTCACGGTGCCGGGCGGCTGGAACAATAAGACGTTCGTGCCTTATGACTACGGCTATTTCGCGTTTGTGTATAACAAAAACACGCTGAAGAACCCGCCGAAAAGCCTACATGAGCTGGTGGACAGCAACGAACCGTGGAAAGTGATCTATCAGGATCCACGCACCAGCACGCCAGGACTGGGGCTGCTGCTGTGGATGCAGAAAGTGTATGGCGATGATGCGCCGCAAGCCTGGCAGAAACTAGCGAAAAAAACCGTTACCGTCACCAAAGGTTGGAGCGAAGCCTACGGTCTGTTCCTGAAAGGGGAAGCGGATCTGGTGCTGAGTTACACCACATCGCCAGCCTATCACATCATTGAAGAGAAGAAAGACAACTACGCGGCAGCGACCTTCAGCGAAGGGCACTATCTGCAAATTGAAGTCGCCGGACAGTTGGCTTCCAGCAAAAATCCCGAACTGGCAAAACGCTTTATGCAGTTCATCCTGAGCCCAACGTTCCAGCAGGCGATCCCTACCACAAACTGGATGTATCCGGCGGTGAAAACCGATCTGCCAGCAGGCTTCGCGACGCTCGCGGTGCCGGAAAAAGCCATGCAGTTCAGCGCTCAGGAAGTCGCTGACCAAAGGACGCGGTGGATTCAGGCATGGCAACGCGCCGTCAGCCACTGATCGGCGGACGTCTGTGGCCAGGGCTACTGGCCACCACGCTGTTAATTTCCGTTGCCACACTGGCTTTCGGTGCCCTGTGGCTACAGGCACCCGAAAGCCAGTGGCGCACGCTATGGCATGACAGCTATCTCTGGCATGTCATTCGGTTTACCTTCTGGCAGGCCTTTCTCTCCGCACTGTTCTCTACCGTTCCGGCCATGTTTCTCGCCAGAGCGCTGTACCGGCGACGCTTTCCCGGCCATCGCTGGCTGCTGCGCCTATGCGCGATGACGCTGGTGCTGCCCGTGCTGGTCGCCGTTTTTGGCCTGCTCAGCGTTTACGGTCGCCAAGGCTGGCTGGCCTCTGCGCTGGGCTGGTTTGACCTGAAATATACATTTTCGCCCTATGGGTTGCAGGGCATTCTGCTGGCGCACGTCTTCTTTAATCTGCCGCTGGCAACCCGATTGCTGTTGCAGTCGCTGGAAGGCATCGCTACCGAGCAGCGTCAATTGGCCGCGAATCTGGGCATGAACAGCTGGCAGCATTTCCGGCTGCTGGAATGGCCCGCCCTGCGCCGGCAGATTTTACCCACTGGCGCGCTGATTTTTATGCTCTGCTTCGCCAGCTTCGCCACCGTGCTGTCGCTGGGCGGCGGCCCGCAGGCAACCACGATCGAGCTGGCTATCTATCAGGCATTAAGCTTTGATTACGATCCGGGGCGCGCGGCGCTGCTGGCGTTAATCCAGATGGTTT
The DNA here is from genome assembly GCF_032905925.1 of Pectobacterium sp. HCp5_1. NCBI lineage: Bacteria > Pseudomonadati > Pseudomonadota > Gammaproteobacteria > Enterobacterales > Pectobacteriaceae > Pectobacterium > Pectobacterium sp. HCp5_1. The sequence goes on along the minus strand of NZ_JAUMIO010000003.1, from coordinate 116,295 downwards.
GCTGTCTTGGTTTGGTACTGCTGAGCCAGCGGCTGGGGCGCATTCTGCCCGTCGGCAGCACACAACAGCTTGCCTGGCGCAACCCGCAAGATAGCGCTTTAAGCCGCCTCACCGATGGCGTGCTGATTGGTGCACTGTTGTTGCTGGTCGTCCCTCCTTTGCTGGCCGTGGTAGTAGATGGCGTGAACCGATCGCTGGTTACCGTGCTGCAACAGCCTGTGCTCTGGCAAACGCTGTTTACCTCGCTGCGCATCGCCTTAGGCGCAGGACTCCTGTGTCTGGTACTGACCATGATGCTGCTCTGGAGCAGCCGCGAGCTCAAGCTACGCCAGAAGCCACTCTACGGGCAGTTGATGAACCTGAGCGGTATGCTCATCCTCGCCATGCCCGGTATTGTGCTGGCAACCGGCTTTTTCCTGCTGCTGAATAACAGCATCGGGTTGCCGCAATCCCCTTACGCACTGGTGGTGTTCACCAACGCGCTGATGGCGATTCCCTACGCGATCAAAGTGCTGGAAAACCCCATGCTTGACGTTGCCGAGCGTTACAACCGACTCTGCACGTCACTGGATATTCGCGGCTGGCAGCGATTGAAGCTGATCGAACTCGCCGCGCTGAAACAGCCGCTGGCGCAGGCGTTAGCCTTTGCCTGCGTGCTGTCGATCGGGGATTTCGGCGTTATCGCGCTGTTCGGCAATGAGCAGTTCCGCACGCTGCCGTTCTACCTGTACCAGCAAATTGGTTCCTATCGCAGCGCCGACGGCGCAGTCACGGCGCTGCTCTTAATGCTGCTGTGCTTTATGTTATTTACCCTGATTGAGAAACTGGCAGGCCGTCATGATCGCGCTTGAGAAATTGACCTACTTTTATCAGCACTTGCCCATGCGTTTTGATTTTCACGTCAAACCGGGCGAGCGCATCGCCATCCTCGGCCCTAGCGGCGCAGGGAAAAGTACACTGCTGAATCTGGTTGCCGGTTTCCTGATGGCAGACAGCGGGGAATTACGGCTTAACGGCGAACCTCACCGCGAGACACCTCCCGCTAAACGACCGGTGTCGATTCTGTTTCAGGAAAATAACCTGTTTCCTCATTTGACGATCGGACAGAACATCGCGCTGGGGCTACATCCCGGCCTGCGACTGAGTGCCACACAGCGTGAAACGTTACGGCAGATCGCCGATCGGGTCGGTCTGGCAGATCTTCTGGATCGTCTGCCGTCGCAGGTGTCCGGCGGGCAGCGCCAGCGCGCGGCACTGGCACGCTGTCTGGTGCGCCACCAGCCTATTCTGCTGCTGGATGAACCCTTCTCAGCGCTCGATCCTGCGCTGCGTCAGGAGATGCTCGATCTGGTTGAGAGCGTGTGTCAGGAGCGTGAATTCACGCTGTTGATGGTGTCTCACAATCTGGATGATGCCATGCGGATCGCGAAGCGTACGGTGCTGATCGTGGACGGACAGATTTATTATGACGGGCCGACTCAGGCGCTACAGGATGGCAGCGCTGAAGCAGCCGCCATCCTGGGAATTTCACGTCCGTCTTCGGATTGAGAAGCTAAGGCAACGCCTGGTAGCGCAGGTTGCTGAACGTCACCTCGCCTTCGCCTGAAGCATACAGGGCAGGCCGCAGACTGAGGAAATCATACGCGACGTTGTGATGGTAGCCGGACACTTCCATCTGCACCGGGTATTTTTTCCACGGTTCCTGATCCGAGGTTCGGGTGTAGAACGTCACGATATGGCGATCGTTTTTCATCCGAATCTGTACCTCATTGCCCGTAATATGCGGCAATTTCTTCTCCGCCCTTTCCAGCCCGTAGCGATGCATGACGGTGCCATCCTGATTAAACGACAGCCCGACATATAGCTTCGCGTTGTAGAACAGCAATAAACCAGCCTGCGCGCCGGGAGCAAAGTTCGCTGTCACTTCAATCTGGTAAGCCTGATCGCCGGGGATCATCGTCAGCGGCGCGCTATCTTTCGGCGACGTGCCTTTTGCCTTCAAGTGCAGCTTGCCGTCGCTAAGCGTAACCCGCTTTAGCTCTTCCGCATTGGCGCGGTAGAAATGCCAGCGTGCCGGAAATTTCTCGTCGGTAAAGCTATCAGACCAGCCAATGCCGTGAGGCACCGCTTCGCCCCCTGTCGGCTTGCGAATCGGTTTGCCGGTATCAAATCCGGCAGACGTAAACCAGCCGTCATCGCCCCAGACAATTGGCTCCAGCATCGCCTGCCGCCCCAGCGTCATAAAGCCGTTTTCATAGCCGTGATACACCATGTACCAATTTTTATCCGGCCCGTCGATCAGCGTCGCATGACCGCGTGACCACCACTTCTCTGAACGATCCTGCGTGCGGATAATCGGGTTATGCGGCGAGTTTTCCCACGGTCCGTTGATCGATTTAGATCGCGCGGCAATCACCATGTGCCCGGTTGGTGGCCCAGCCGTTCCGCCTTCCGCCAGCACCATATAGAAGTAGTCGCCGTGGCGCAGCATCTTAGGCCCTTCCTGCGAGAAGCTTTCCACATCCCACTCTTCCGGGTACTGCCATCCCTGATAGACCACCGCCATGTCGCCGACCGTCGACAGCCCGTCGTCCGTTAATTGCACGCGGTTGCCACCAGACATAAAGATGTAACGCTTGCCATCCTCTCCCACGACGTGGCCGGGATCGCTGGCCGGGTTTTTCAAGCCCGTATCCTTCGGCAGCGTCCACGGGCCGTGGATATCATCGGCGGTAATCACATACAGCGTCTTCTTTTTCGTCCCTTTGGCGTCGATAATCCGGTTTGTGGTGAAGTAGATATAATACTTGCCGTTGTGTTTCACCAAATCCGGTGCCCAGATCGCATCGACAGGCGTCGTTATTGCTGGGCCAAGCGGTTCCCAGTTCACTAAATCGCGAGAATGCCAAATCAACAGCCCGGGGATGTCGTCAAATGACGAGAACGTCATGTAATAGTCATCCCCGTCTTTGATAATCGTGGGGTCAGGATGATCGCCCGCAATAATCGGATTGAGATAACAGCCATTGCCCAAATCCGCCTGACGCTGCTGTTCAATACCCCGTTTCCATTCGTTAGCAGGGCCAGCCTGACAGGCCATCGCCGTGCCGATACTCATTGCCATCAATAAGATACCGCTTAATACGCCTTTCCCTACCGCTCGGGACACGCCCATTTATCACCACCCACTATCCCAATGATTATTTTATAATTTATAACATTGAAACCCTGTTCCAATTGTGAAAACAGTCACGCTTCTCTCGGTTATACGGCGAAAAATCAGGCGGTAATCGTGCGGTGAAATACCAATATATACCCTAAATAATTCGAGTTTCAGGAAGGCGGCAAGTGAGGGAATCCCGATGAGCTTACTCAAGTAAGTGATTCGGTTGACAAATCTGCTGGGAGCAGATTTGAACGCTGCTTGCAGCGGCCCTTCAGGGCGAGGCCCACGACGGGCCGAGTATTTGAGCGCAGCCAACGCACATGCAACTCGAAGTATGACGGGTATACTGTGACCAATTCGACATATTCAGTTTTTATCCCTTGTAGGTATTGTGTCTTTTTGTACTGCTGTGCTTATATGAGTTGGCGAGTGAATAACTCATTCGAACACAACATTCGGCCATAAATAATTCACTAGAACATAAATAGGATTCCCGTGACGCACTATTCTTCTTCCACTTCAGCACTACTAAGCACCGCGCATGTTGACGCGGTCGTCGTCGTGCGCGTGGTCGTCGTGGTCGTCGTCGGCAGCGCGCCGTAACGGGTTCCGAATCGAAGATTCTCAAACCCCGCCGGCGCAAGCCGAGCGGGGTTTCTTGTTTTTACCCTCCCCGCTCCGACACCGCACCGGCCCTGATGAAGGATGTAAACATGCGTTATACAGGCGCTCAGTTAATTGTTCGGCTGCTCGAACAGCAGGGCATCACCACCGTAGCGGGCATTCCCGGCGGCGCGGCCCTGCCGTTATATGATGCACTGGGTCAGAGTAAGACTATTCGCCACGTTCTGGCTCGCCACGAGCAAGGCGCTGGATTTATGGCACAAGGCATGGCGCGAGCCAGCGGACGCGCGGCGGTTTGTATGGCTTCCAGCGGACCGGGGGCGACCAACCTGCTCACCGCCATCGCCGATGCCAAACTGGATTCGATCCCGCTGGTGTGTATCACTGGTCAGGTGCCTTCCAGCATGATCGGTACCGATGCGTTTCAGGAAGTCGACACCTACGGCATCTCTATTCCCGTCACCAAACATAACTATCTGGTTCGCGACATCAACGAACTGCCGCGCGTGATCCCGGAAGCCTTTCGCATCGCGCAGTCGGGCCGCCCTGGCCCCGTGTGGATTGATATTCCAAAAGACATTCAGAATGCGACCATTGAACTGAGCGAACTGCCGGACGTCTTCCCTCTCGATACGCCGCCCGCCATCGCCCAGCAGGAAATCGAGCGTGCTGCGGCCATGATTAATGCGGCTCAGCGTCCGGTGCTCTATCTGGGCGGTGGGATCATTAGCAGCGCCGCGCACGAACAAGCGATTCAACTGGCGGAACGCTCCAGCCTGCCAACCACCATGACGCTGATGGCGCTGGGAACCATGCCCGTCGATCACCCTCTGTCGCTCGGGATGTTGGGTATGCACGCCGCACGATCAACCAATCTGATCTTACAGCAGGCAGATTTGTTAATTGTGTTGGGTGCGCGTTTTGACGATCGCGCGATTGGTAAAGCGGAACAGTTTTGCCCGCAGGCCAGCATCATTCACATCGATATCGATCCCGCCGAGTTGGGCAAGATCCGCCAACCGCACGTGGCGATCAACGCGGATGTCGCACAGGCGCTGGATCAGCTGCTGCCACAGATTACGCCGCAGCAGCGTGACGTATGGCGCACCACCGTCCGTGGTCTGCAACAGGAATTTCCGTTCAGCATGCCGGGCGCTGACGATCCATTGAGTCATTATGGTCTGGTTCAGGCCACGGCACAGGCGCTGACGGATGATGCCATCATCACGACCGATGTCGGCCAGCATCAGATGTGGGTCGCACAGTCTTATCCGCTGCGTCGTCCACGCCAGTGGCTGACATCCGGCGGGTTTGGGACGATGGGTTTTGGCCTGCCTGCGGCGATTGGCGCGGCGCTGGCTGAACCGGATCGCACCGTGGTGTGTTTCTCGGGTGATGGCAGCCTGATGATGAATATTCAGGAAATGGCGACCGCGGCAGAAGAAGGACTCAACGTAAAAATCGTCCTGATGAACAACCAATCGCTCGGTCTGGTTCACCAACAACAGGATATGTTTTTCCAGAAACGCATCTTCGCAGCCGATTACCGCTACAGCACGAATTTCCTCGCGATTGCCGCAGGGTTTGGCTTTGCAACTTGCGATCTGAACGCCGCCGCCGACCCACAGGCCGCGCTGCAAGAGATGCTCAATCAACCAGGTCCTGCGCTGATCCACGTACTTATTGACGCCAATGAAAAAGTGTTACCCATCGTGCCACCGGGCGCAGCGAACATCGATATGATCGGAGATTAATGACTATGTCAACTCAACTAACTTCGTCAACTCAACCAACTTCAAATCAGGTCACGCTAGAACTCTCTGTGCGCAACCATCCCGGCGTCATGTCACACGTTTGCGGCCTGTTTGCCCGCCGGGCATTTAACGTGGAAGGCATTCTGTGTATGCCGCTGGCCAACGGTGAAGAAAGCCGCATCTGGCTACTGGTCAAAGATGACCAGCGGCTACCGCAGATGATCAGTCAGGTGGAAAAGCTGGAAGACGTCCTTCAGGTTCGCCGTCACGGTGAAGAAATGCGTATTTTCGAGCAGGTCGCCGAGTTTTACTGCTAACTGGCTTGGCCGGGTCTTTCCCGGCCTGCCCAACATTACCCGTTTAACACCTGCCATAGCAGATGACGGTAAACTGGCATCAGCGGGTGCTGTAGTAGTACGATCAGCAAGGCAACCGCTGCCACGGACATCACAGGCGCGACCCAGCGCAGGCGTCTGAGCGGCATCTTTCTGCTAAACCAGTCATGATGTTTACGCTTATCACTGCGCCACCAGCGCCAGTTTAGCCAGCCAGCGCCCCACAGCATGATGGCAGTAATCAGCAACAGCCACTTAAATCCTGCGCTGTTTGTCCCCGCGGGAATATCAATCGCAACGCCAGCCAAAATGCCCGGTAAGAAATAGGCTGGCGGCCACAGCAGGCAGCCGATGATATTCGGTACAGCAAATTTATAAGGCGGTAACCCCAGCATCCCCGCCACCATCGGGATGAGCGGACGCGTCGGCCCGACAAAACGCCCGATCAGTATCGTCGGCATCGGGTGCTGATACAGGGCATATTCGGTTTTACTCAGCAACGCCTGATGCTTTTTCAGGAAAGACCAGTTATGCAGCGGTGCCTTAAAACGCATGCCAATAAAATAGGAAATCCAGTCCCCTAGCAGGCAACCGATAATCCCTGCAGCCCACGCCGGGTAAAGCCCCATTTGTCCGCTGCCGATCAGTGCTCCCAGCGTTGCCATCATCACCGTTCCCGGCAACAGCAGCCCTACCAAAGCCAGAGATTCGAGAAAGGCAACCAGCATGACGGCGATCAGTGAATACGCTAGCGATTGGGTAACCAGATGATCCAGCCACGCTTCCATAAAATCTACCCGTACGTTATAAAAACAAGGATTGTCTGGATCATAGCAGAAGCCGTCAACTCCTGATTTCACCTCATCATCCGATTAGGATTAATGTAAAAATCCAACACACCGGATTACCACGCGATTTCGTCTCTCAGGCGATATTGATCTCCGTCCGCTAGCACGAAACCCAGCAATATCCTACCGAAAATATGTAGCATGATTTATCTATCCTACGTTGAAACGATCTCAGCTCGCAGGTATAGAAAGCCTGTACGTTCTGATAAATATCAACTATTCCCCTTATCAAGGCAGACGCAATATCATTTTCCAATTCAAGCCGTTAGCACCACTTCAGTAATGTTGTTTTATGGTCAATTCTTTTGCACCGACGGGCATCAACACTTATGATAGCGGTCATTTTTTGCCATCGTGCCACACTGCCACTATGTTTTTTAAACTATTCAAACATTTCGGATTACGACGTCTTATCCTACTCCTGGCAGTGGCGAGCGCCTTGGTAACACTGGCAAACAGTTTTTATGCCAGCTATCGCGTCCAACGAGAGCTGCTGATTGATAACACCCTTGAAGCCAACCGCGTTTACGCCACCAAGCTCGCGGCAATGACCCATTCCTTCTTTAAAGAATCCCAGCAGCAGCTCGCCTACAGCGCCAATATCGTCGCTACCCAAATGGATGATAAGGCCAGCCTGTTTAAAGAAGCCGAGCGACTGCGGTTACAGACCAGCAATTTCAACTCAGTCGTCATTGCAGATGAAAAAGGCATCGTCAGAGCCACGTCACCCGATACGTTCCAATTAATCGGGAGAAATCTGACATCAGAAGGCGCGCTCGAAGCCTTGAAAGAAAAACAGCCGCTTATCAGCCAGCCCTATGTATCCGCCGCCAATAACCTCATCGTGCTGATATCTGCGCCGATATTCACACGAGATGGCCGCTATAAGGGGTTTATCGGTGGCTCGATCTATCTTAAGCATCCCAGTGTGCTCAATACGCTCTTAGACAAACACTATTACCGCGATGGTTCTTATATTTATGTCACCGATAAGAACAAAAAAATGCTGTATCACCGTGACATGGAGCGTATTGGCAAAACAGAAACTAATAATCTGAAGATCGATGCGTATCACGAAAATAATGGCAGCCAGCATATGGTGAACTATCTGGGTGAAACCATGCTGGCGGGTTACGCCGTTGAAGCCACCTCACAGTGGCAAATTGTGGCGCTTCGCCCGACGGACATCACGCTAAAACCGCTCGATAGCCTGATGCTGAACGTACTGCGTCACACGCTTCCACTCGCACTGTTGACCATCTTCTGCGTCTGGCTGCTGGCCCGACTCATCGCCCAGCCTCTGTGGCTGCTGGCGCGCAGTGCCAATAAGATGGATGCACTCGATGTCTCCGACGACATCAGAAATATACACTCCTGGTATTTCGAAGCCTCACAGCTCAAACAGGCCATGCTGCTGGGTATCGATTTACTCCAGCGCAAAATTGGTAAGCTGCGTTCAGAAGCACATTCAGACCCCATGACCGAACTACTCAATCGTCGTGGGTTGGATAGCGTGCTCCGCTACTGGCAAATGGGGCAAAAAAGCTTTGCAGTCATCGCACTGGATATCGATCGCTTCAAGCGCATCAATGACACCCACGGCCACGATGTCGGCGACAACGTCATCCGCTATCTCTCACAGCTTATTCGCACCAGCTCACGCGATGCCGACATTCTGTGCCGCAGCGGCGGTGAAGAGTTCCTGGTACTGCTGCCCGAAACCAGTCTGAATGAGGCTATCAACATTGCCGAACGATTACGCCAACGCACGCAGGAATCGACCATTCCTGTCGTGGGCAATATCACCATCTCATTAGGCATTGCCCTATGGGAACCGGGCGTCAGCAATATGCCAATCGATCGCACCTTCAAGCTGGCAGATGAAGCCCTGTATCAAGCCAAGCAAGAAGGACGCAACCGCGTGGTCTCTGCCTCCGGCAACGAGCAGTAATCCATTTTCCCCTTATTTTATATACCCTAAATAATTCGAGTTTCATGAAGGCGGCAACGGCGCGACAAATTCGTCGGGAACGAATTTGACCAGCCAACGGCTGGCCTTCGGTGAGAGACAGGATGTCTCTCATTTCATCCCCAGGAGCTTACTCAGGTAAGTGACTGGGGTGAGAAAGGGAAGCCAACGCACAAGCAGCTTGAAGTATGACGGGTATAGAGGTGATGTCGCTGGACATCACCTGTATAAATAACCATACTTATCCCTACCATCCTTCCTTATCCCGCTCGCTATAAAAGGCCGCTTAGTGACTCAGGTTCGTCAGGGGTTTCTACTGACCCGCCACTGGAATGACACACCAGCTGGCACACAGGTTGAATTCTGGCTGGCCACCGATGAGGGCCCGCTGCTCGCACGTCTGCCAGTACAGCAGGCCGTTGCCTTTATTCCTGCACAGCAGGAAGCCCGTGCCAGAACGCTTTTACAGCAGGAGAAACGCTGGCAGTTAAAACCGCTCGCCATGCAGGATTTCCACCATCAGCCGCTGCTGGGGCTGTATTGCCCGCAATACCGACAGCTGCTGCGGCTGGAGAAATTGCTGCGTGAAGGCGGCGTTCAGGTCTACGAAGCAGATATTCGCCCGACGGAACGCTTTTTGATGGAACGCTTTATCACCGCACCCGTGTGGTTTAGCGGCAACGCCGTTTCAGATAGCCTGCTGACGGACGCCCGCATGAAACCCAATCCTGATTACCGCCCGATGCTCAAGCTGGTGTCGTTGGATATCGAGACCACCCGCCACGGCGAGCTTTACTGCATCGGGCTGGAAGGCTGCGGGCAGCGTCAGGTTTACATGCTCGGCCCACCAAACGGCACGCCCGCCGAGCACGAAGATTTTACGCTGGAGTATGTCGCCAGCCGTCCGCTACTGCTGGAAAAACTGAACATCTGGATGCAACAGCACGATCCTGATGCCATCATCGGCTGGAATCTGGTGCAGTTTGACCTGCGCGTCTTGCAGAAACATGCCGAGCGCTACAACATTCCGCTCAAGCTTGGGCGCAACGGTCAGGCGTTAGAATGGCGGGAGCACGGCTTTAAACAGGGGCATTTTTTTGCCAGCGCCACTGGCCGTTTGATTATCGACGGCATTGAAGCGCTCAAATCCGCGACATGGAATTTTGCCTCGTTTAGTCTGGAGTTTGTCGCGCAGTCGCTGCTGGGGGAAGGCAAAGCCATCGACACGCCCTATCAGCGGATGGATGAAATTGACCGCCGTTTTGCCGAAGATAAGCCCGCACTCGCTCGCTATAATCTGCAAGACTGCGAATTGGTTACGCGTATTTTCGACAAAACCGAGCTGCTGCCTTTCTTGCTAGAACGCGCCAGCGTCACCGGTCTGGCGGCCGACCGCAGCGGCGGTTCCGTTGCGGCATTTTCCCACCTTTATTTACCGCGCATGCATCGCATGGGTTACGTCGCCCCGAATCTGGGTGACGTCGCACTTGAAGCCAGCCCCGGCGGATTTGTGATGGATTCACGTCCCGGCCTGTATGATTCGGTGCTCGTACTAGATTATAAGAGCCTCTACCCTTCCATTATCCGTACGTTCCTGATCGACCCGGTTGGGCTAGCGGTAGGAACACAAAATCCAGACGCTCAGCACGCAGTCCCCGGCTTTCGCGGGGCATGGTTCTCCCGCGAACAGCACTGCCTGCCGGCGATTGTTGAACAAATCTGGCAAGGACGTGAAGCGGCGAAGCGTACTAATAACAAGCCACTGTCGCAGGCGCTAAAGATCATCATGAATGCCTTTTACGGTGTGCTGGGCGCGACAGGCTGCCGTTTCTTCGATCCGCGTCTCGCCTCCTCCATCACCCTACGCGGCCATGAAATCATGCGCAAAACGCGCGAACTGATCGAGGAACAGGGCTATCAGGTGATTTATGGTGATACCGACTCCACCTTTGTCTGGCTGAAGCACGCACATAGCGAAGAAGAGGCCGCAAAGATTGGCAATGCGCTGGTGCAGCACGTTAACCAATGGTGGATACAGCACCTGCAAGACACTCAGCAGTTGAGCAGCGCGCTGGAACTGGAGTTTGAAACGCATTTTCGCCGCTTCCTGATGCCAACGATTCGCGGCGCGGAACAAGGCAGCAAAAAGCGCTACGCCGGCATGATCGACACGCCACAAGGCGAAAAGATGGTGTTCAAAGGGCTGGAAACCGTACGCACCGACTGGACACCGCTGGCGCAGCAGTTTCAACAGCAGCTCTATCTGCTGATTTTTCAGCAACAGCCTTATCAGGACTGGCTGCGGGATTATGTCGATCATACCCTGAATGGGGATTTTGACGATCTGCTGATCTACCGTAAACGGCTGCGCCGCCGGCTTGATGATTACCAACGCAACGTGCCGCCTCACGCCAGAGCCGCGAAAATCGCTGATGACTATAACCGCCAGCAAGGACGACCGCTGCAATACCAAAACGGCGGCTGGATCAGCTATGTGATGACCGTCAACGGCCCTGAACCGCTGGAAACCCGGCATTCTCCGCTGGACTACCAGTTCTATGTAGAACGCCAGCTCCAACCCGTCGCAGATGCCATTCTGCCTTTCCTGCACGACGATTTTGCTACACTGGTAACAGGTCAGATGGGCTTGTTTTAAATGGCAGATATTCATGTTTTTAAATGACAGGGGTTAATTCGCGCCATAGCAAGTTTGAGGGGTGACGAACGCACCGTCATCCATTACCATAACGCCCTTTCTGAATTTGCATCAGCAGCATTATCGGCACCCGATAATGTAATCAGACATTCCTCCGACACAGACGAACATCGAGCTAAGAATTTATGCCTTTTACACTTGGTCAGCGCTGGATCAGCGATACGGAAAGCGAACTTGGACTGGGAACGGTTGTTGCCGTCGATACGCGTATGATTACGCTGCTTTTCCCTGCCAGCGGTGAAAACCGACTTTATTCCCGCAGCGACGCCCCCATCACCCGCGTGATGTTTAATCCTGGCGACACCGTCACCAGCCATGAAGGCTGGCAGCTCAAAGTTGATGACGTGCGAGAAGAAAAAGGGTTGCTGGTGTATTGCGGCCAACGCCTGGACGATGAAACGTCGGCGGAACTGCGTGAAGTCTTCCTCGACAGCAAACTGACGTTCAACAAACCGCAAGATCGCCTGTTTGCCGGGCAGATCGATCGTATGGATCGCTTTGCGCTGCGCTACCGCGCCCGCAAGCATCAGAACGAACAGGCGCTACAGCAGCAGGTCGGATTGCGCGGCATGCGTGCCAGCCTTATCCCCCATCAGTTGCATATCGCCCATGAAGTCGGCCAACGCCACGCACCGCGCGTTTTGCTGGCGGACGAAGTCGGTCTGGGGAAAACCATTGAAGCGGGGATGATCATCCACCAGCAGTTGCTGGCAGGTCGTGCCAGTCGCGTGCTGATTGTCGTGCCGGAAACTCTGCAACATCAGTGGCTGGTCGAAATGCTGCGCCGCTTTAACCTGCTGTTCTCACTGTTTGACGACGAGCGCTATGCCGAAGCCAAGCTGGACAGTAGCAATCCGTTTGAAACCGAACAGCTGGTGATCTGCTCACTGGGATTTGTGCAACGCAGCGCCCAGCGCTTTGCGCAGCTCGTCAACGCCGACTGGGATCTGCTGGTGGTGGATGAAGCCCACCATCTGGTCTGGAGCGAAGAAAGCCCTAGCCCGGAATATCAGGCCATTGAAACGCTGGCACGCGCCACGCCGGCCGTTCTGCTCTTAACCGCGACGCCGGAACAGCTCGGCCAACAGAGCCACTTTGCACGCTTACGCCTACTCGATCCCAACCGTTTCCACGACTACCAGGAATTCGTTGCCGAACAGCAGCAGTACCGCCCGGTTGCCGATGCCGTCACGCTGCTGTTAGCGGGCGAAAAAGCCCAAACGGCTGAACTGAATGCGCTGAGCGATCTGCTGGGCGAACAGGATATCGAACCGTTGCTGAAAGCCATCAACAGCGACAGCGATGACAATCAGAAAGCGCGTCAGGAACTGATCACCATGCTGATGGATCGCCACGGTACCAGCCGTGTGCTGTTCCGTAACACGCGTCAGGGGGTTAAAGGCTTCCCGCAGCGTATCCTGCATCAAATCCGGCTACCGCTGCCGGCACAGTACCAAACGGCGATTAAAGTGTCCGGCATTATGAACGCGAATAAGGCGCTGGAAGTCCGCGCCCGCGACATGCTGTACCCGGAACAAATTTATCAGCAGCTCGAAGGGGACGATGCCACGTGGTGGAACTTCGATCCGCGCGTGGAATGGTTACTGAACTACCTGACTGCACATCGTGATGAAAAAGTGCTGGTGATCTGTGCACAGGCCGCCACCGCGCTACAGCTGGAGCAAGTGCTGCGCACGCGTGAAGCGATCCGCGCCGCCGTCTTCCATGAAGGGCTGTCGATTCTGGAGCGTGACCGCGCCGCCGCCTATTTTGCTTCTGAAGAAGAAGGCGCACAGGTGCTGATCTGTTCAGAGATTGGTTCCGAAGGCCGTAACTTCCAGTTCGCCAGCCATTTAGTGATGTTCGATCTGCCGTTCAACCCCGACCTGCTGGAACAGCGTATTGGTCGTCTGGACCGTATCGGACAGGCCAAAGAAATTCAGATTATGGTGCCCTATCTGGAAAGCACCGCACAGGCGTTGCTGGTGCGCTGGTATCACGAAGGGCTGGACGCATTTGAGCACACCTGCCCGACAGGCCGTACCATCTATGATGCGCACCACACGCAGCTGATCGAGCGACTGACGACCGTTGGTGAACAGCAGGGACTGGATGAGTTTATCCATGTTTGCCGTCAACAGCACGACAGCCTGAAACAACAGCTTGAACAAGGCCGCGATCGCCTGTTGGAAATGCATTCTAACGGTGGCGAACAGGCTCAGCTGCTAGCGCAGGCCATTGCCGAGCAGGATAATGACGTCAATCTGGTGACATTCGCCCTGAACCTGTTCGATATTGTTGGCATCAATCAGGAAGATCGCAGCGATAACCTGATCATCCTGACGCCATCCGATCATATGCTGGTGCCAGACTTCCCGGGCCTGCCGCAGGACGGCTGTACGATCACCTTCGATCGCGATCAGGCGCTCTCTCGCGAAGATGCACAGTTTATCAGTTGGGAACACCCGCTGATCCGTAACGGACTCGATCTGGTGCTGTCCGGCGATACCGGCAGTTGCGCAGTGTCGCTGCTGAAAAATAAAGCGCTGCCGGTCGGCACGCTGCTGGCAGAATTGGTTTACGTGGTGGAAGCACAGGCACCGAAACACCTGCAACTGACCCGCTTCCTGCCGCCTACGCCGGTTCGCCTGCTGATGGACCGTAAAGGCACCAATCTGGCGGCACAGGTTGAGTTTGAAAGCTTCAACCGCCAGCTCAATGCGGTAAACCGCCATACGTCCAGCAAGCTGGTGAATGCCGTACAGCCTGATGTTCACGCCATGCTGCAACAGGCGGAAGCGCTGGTGGAAACGCAGGCGCGCCAGCTCATCGCCGAAGCTCAGGAGCAGGCTGACCTGCAATTGCGCCGCGAGCTGGAACGTCTGGAAGCGTTGAAAGCCGTCAACCCTAACATTCGTGAAGATGAGCTGACTGCACTGGAAAACCAGCGCGAGCAGGTGCTGAGCAACCTGCATGAAGCCAACTGGCGTCTGGATGCGATCCGTCTGGTTGTGGTAACGCATCAGTAAGCGTTGCTGACTGCGGTATCGGCATCGTGCTATACCGCAGCCATAAAGACATGTTGTTTGCAAAATCGAGATACACGGGCCTACCACGGGGCGAGGTCTCCCTGCGGGAACCTCATCCCCGTGTTCTCCCTAATATCACACATTATACGTTGCCTGAAAGGTGCTCCGATGGAACCCTATAATCCGCCTACCGATCCCTGGTTGCATATTCTGTATCAGGATCAGCACATCATGGTGGTGAATAAACCCAGCGGTCTGCTGTCGGTTCCCGGCCGTGCGCCAGAACATAAAGACAGCGTCATGAGCCGTATTCAGGCTGACTATCCGACCGCAGAATCCGTGCACCGTCTGGATATGGCAACCAGCGGCGTGATTGCCGTCGCACTCACGAAAGCCGCCGAACGCGAATTAAAGCGTCAGTTTCGCGAGCGTGAACCCAAGAAATCCTACCTTGCCCGTGTCTGGGGACATATGGCACAGGATGAAGGCGTCATCGACCTGCCACTGATCTGCGACTGGCCGAACCGCCCGAAACAGAAAGTCTGCTTTGAAACAGGAAAAGCAGCGCAGACGGAGTATCAGGTACTTTCACGTGACGCTGACGGTACAACACGCGTCAAGCTGATGCCGATTACCGGTCGCTCCCACCAACTGCGTGTTCACCTGCTCGCGCTAGGTCACCCTATCCTCGGCGATGGCTTTTATGCGCATCCCGATGCCAAAGCACTTGCCCCCCGCCTTTTACTGCACGCACAAGAACTGGCTATTACCCACCCTGAATTCAATACCCCAATGCACTTTCGTTGCGAAGCGGATTTTTGAGGCAGATACGCCGACAGTATTTGCAAATCGGTGTTTGCTGGAACGGTAAAACGGGGAAGGAGTAAGAAGAGGAAGGATGCGGATTATTTTGTCTGATTCGCGCTTTTCAGCAGTTCATAGGCGGCCTGAATATCCTGCGCTTTGCGCTTGGCCATCTCCATCATCCTCGGCGAAAGCTTCTTGGCGACCAGCTTATCGGGATGATGCTCGCTCATGAGTTTGCGGTAGGCACGCTTAATCGTCACAGCGTCATCGCTGCTGCGCACGCCTAGCGTACGACAGGCACTTTCGACCGTTGGCCCACGCGGCGGTGAAACTGGGCGTTGGCCGCCATAAGAGTGTCCGTTGGAGTAACCCCCGCTGGAGTGGCCGTTACTGCGTCGTTGATACGATTTACCGTTCTGGCGTGACTGATTCTGCCGCGACTGTTGCCCCGTGCTACTTTCCATATTGCGCAGAAAGAACTCAAACTGCTCACGCGTCACACCCAGCTCATCGGCAATCACATACAACACGCGTCGTTCATTTGGATGCAAAACGCCATCAACAAACGCGACCTGAAGCTGAATTTCCAGAAACATCTTAATTAAATCAAAACGTCCCAGACAGGCATCACGTAGCTTGCGTAATTTTATTCGCAGAGGGAAATGGCTAGTCTTTCCTTCGCGGAAAGCCCGTTGAGCGGCGGTTCTGGCCTCACCAAATAGCTCAAGGCGATCCATCATTTTGGTTGCGATCTTGATATCAGCTTCCGTCACCCGGCCTTTGGATTTGGTCAGGTGCCCCATGGCCTGAAAGGTCGTGAGAAAGAACAATGACTGACGGGTAGACTGGGCGGAGAAATAATCACGGCGACGCGATGCCCGAGCTTTGTCAATCCAATGCCCCATCAGTAAGCCCATGATCATTCCCCAGATGCCAGCGCTTGAGACGATTCCCAGCGCCAACCCCAGCAACTTTCCCCAATACCGCATATACTCCTCAAATCCTCATGCCGTCAGCCAAAAATTGCTTTATCATACCTGTCATTTATCTTTGCACCTAACGGCGGTGCGTATAGGCGGTGGGGATTTAACACTGGCGCAACGCTAACGAGTGATATAGTCTCTGACCGCTTGCCGGCATGATGCCCCTGATGACGGAACACCTGATACTACGTATGAAAAAAAGTTTCCCAACTCTGCTGGCCACTCTGGTTTGGTCGGCGCTTTACAGCCAGCACGCGCTGGCCGATCTCGCTCAACAGTGCATGCTGGGTGTACCGACGTACAACAGACCGCTGGTAACAGGCGATCCTAATCAGCTGCCGGTCAATATTCAGGCCGACAAAACCGAAGCCAACTATCCCGACAACGCCAAATTCATCGGCAATGTTAACATCCAGCAGGGCAACAGCGTCATGACCGCCGAACAGGTGGAGCTGAACCAGCTGGATCCGACAACGCAGAGTAGCACGCCTACGCGTACCATTACTGCGACGGGAAATGTCCACTACGACGACAATCAGGTTATCCTGAAAGGCCCTAAAGCCTGGGCCAACCTGAACACCAAAGATACCGACGTCTATGAAGGCGACTATCAGATGGTGGGCCGTCAAGGGCGTGGTTCCGCCGACAAAATGAAAATGCGTGACAGCAATCGCTACACCATTCTGGAAAACGGCTCCTTCACTTCCTGCCTGCCGGGAGATAATAGCTGGAGTGTCGTCGGTTCGGAAGTGATTCAAGACAGAGAAGAGCAGGTTGCTGAAATCTGGAACGCACGTTTCAAGATTGCTGGTGTACCTGTGTTCTATAGCCCGTATTTACAGCTTCCTATCGGCGATAAACGACGCTCTGGCTTCCTGATCCCCAATGCGAAATATGGTAGCAGCAATGGCTTCGAACTGCTGACGCCCTATTACTGGAATATTGCCCCTAATTTTGACGCCACGATCACACCGCATCTGCAAACTAAACGTGGTATGCAGTGGCAGAACGAATTTCGCTACCTGACCACACCGGGCCTTGGTGTCATTCAGTTCGACTGGCTGCCCAGCGACAATGAATACGCCAAAGTCTCCCCGCAAGATAGTAACGATACCCGCTGGCTGTTCCACTGGGGTCATAGCGGCGTGATGGATCAGGTGTGGCGTTTTAATGCCGATTACACGAAAGTCAGCGACGACCGCTACTTCACCGATCTGGACTCGCATTACGGCTCGACCACCGATGGGTATGTCACGCAAAAACTCAGCGCAGGCTATGCGAACCAAAACTGGGACACTACGCTGTCTACCAAACAGTTCCAGGTCTTTTCCAATGCGACCAGCCGTGATGTCTACCGTGCTGAACCGCAGCTTGATATCAATTATTACCAGAATGATATCGGCCCGATTGATATGCACCTTTATGGTCAGGCGGTAAAATTTACTAACGTCAACGACAATCGACCGGAAGCGACTCGCCTGCACGTTGAGCCAACGTTGAATCTGCCACTGGCAAACCGCTGGGCAAGCCTGAATACTGAAGCCAAGCTATTGGCGACGCACTATCAGCAGGACAATCTCGATCGCTATCGTTCTTCCTCAACGCCAAACATTGATCAAGGTACAAAAGATGCACTGAAAGATTCGGTGAATCGGGTGATGCCGCAATATAAAGTCGATGGCAAGATGGTCTTTGAACGCGAAATGGACTGGTCGCAGGCTTATACCCAGACGCTGGAACCACGTGCGCAGTACTTGTACGTCCCTTATCGCGATCAGAGCAGTATTCATACCTATGACTCCACGCTGATGCAGACCGACTATTCAGGTCTGTTCCGCGATCGCAGCTACAGCGGCCTGGACCGCATCGCATCCGCGAATCAGCTTGTGACCGGTGTCACCACGCGTATTTATGATGATGCGTTGGTTGAACGTTTTAACGCTTCCATTGGTCAAATTTATTACTTCGATCGCCAACGCACTGGCGACCGCACCACGTCGTTCGATAGAAGTGAGAACAACGGCAGCCAGGTATGGGCAGGTGACTCCTTCCTGAGAATCGATGACAGGTGGGAGGTTCGCGGTGGTCTGCAATATGACAATCGCCTGAACGAAGTCGCGCTGGGCGATGCCGTGTTAGAATACCGTCGTGATGCGGAACGTCTGGTGCAGTTGAACTACCGTTACGCCAGCCCAGAATATATTCGTGACATGATCCCTAACGTTACGAACCCTGGCTTCCAGCAAGGTATTTCGCAGGTCGGTATCACCGCAAGCTGGCCGATCGTCGAACGTTGGGCGGTGGTTGGGGCTTATTATTACGACACCAAGGCTAATCAGCCAGCAAATCAGCTGATTGGGTTGCAGTACAATACCTGTTGTTGGGCCGTGAGCGTTGGTTATGAACGTAAAATTACCGACTGGAACAGCGCCAGCCGCAGCAGCGAATACGACAACAAAGTGTCATTTAATATCGAATTACGTGGTTTAAGCAGCAATTACAGTCTGGGTTCCGACAAAATGCTGCGTTCAGGTATTTTGCCTTACCAGCGCGCATTCTGATGCAATATGGTGTGCTTATACACTAAATAATTCGAGTTTCAGGAAGGCGGCAAGGGAAGGAATCCCGATGAGCTTACTCAAGTAAGTGATTCGGGTGAGTGAACGAAGCCAACGCACATGCAACTTGAAGTATGACGTGTATAGATGTGGCAAACAGGCTGTCTCACTAAAACGTTGGAACTTTTAACCCGCCTTGCGGATGAAATAATGGGAAAGGTATGAAGAACTGGAGAACGCTTATTCTCGGATTGGCACTGAGTGCCTCTACCGCGTTCGCAGCACCACAGGCGGTTGATAAAGTCGCAGCAGTGGTCGACAACAGCGTCGTGTTGGAAAGTGATGTAAACAGTCTTTTGCAGTCGGTAAAACTGAACGCCCAGCAGGCCGGGCAACAGTTACCGGATGACGCCACGCTGCGTCATCAGATTACCGATCGCCTGATCATGGATAACATCATCCTGCAAATGGCGCAGAAGATGGGTATCCAGGTGACGGATGAGCAGTTGAATCAGGCGATTACCAATATTGCCGCTCAGAACAAGATGTCTCTGGACCAGTTAAAAAGCCAGTTGGCTTATGAAGGTCTGAACTACAACACCTACCGTAACCAGATTCGCAAAGAGATGCTGATTTCGGAAGTGCGTAACAACGAAGTCCGCCGTCGCATTACCGTGCTGCCACAGGAAGTCGATACGCTGGCTAAGCAAATCGCCACCCAGACCGGTGAAAACGATGAGCTGAATCTGAGCCATATTCTGATCCCATTACCGGAAAACCCGACTCAGCAGCAGGTTGATGAAGCGGAAAACCTGGCAACGTCGCTGGTGAAACAAATCAATGAAGGCGCGGATTTTGGCAAGTTGGCCATTACCTATTCTGCAGACCCTCAGGCGCTGAAAGGCGGCCAAATGGGCTGGGGCAAGTTGCAAGAGATCCCAACGCTGTTTGCTGAACGCTTAACACAGGCGCAGAAAGGTCAGGTCGTTGGCCCGATCCGTTCTGGTGTGGGTTTCCATATTCTGAAAGTGAACGATATTCGCGGCGGTAACAAAAGCGTATCGGTAACCGAAACGCATGCTCGCCATATTCTGATTAAACCGTCTGTCGTCATGACGGACAGCCAGGCGCAAGCCAAGCTGGCCGAAGTGGCACAGCAGATCAAAAACGGCAGCACCGATTTCGCCTCACAAGCCAAACTGCTCTCTCAGGATCCTGGTTCAGCGAATCAGGGCGGCGACCTTGGCTGGGCTTCTCCAGATATGTACGATCCGGCCTTCCGCGATGCGTTGTTGAAACTGAAGAAAGGTGAAATCAGTCAGCCTGTTCATTCCTCTTTTGGCTGGCACCTGATTCAGTTGCTAGACACCCGTCAAGTTGATAAAACCGACGCGGCGCAAAAAGAGCAAGCGTACCGTATGATCTTTAATCGTAAATTCGCTGAAGAAGCGCAAACCTGGATGCAGGAACAGCGTGCAGCGGCCTATGTCAAAGTGATTAATGGTGCCAGTAACTAATGCAGACTGAGAGCAATACGCCACGCGTTGTGATCACCCCCGGCGAACCCGCCGGGATTGGCCCCGATCTGGTGATTGCTCTGGCTCAGCAGGCTTGGCCTGTAGAGCTCGTGATCTGTGCGGATCCTGACCTGTTACTCAGTCGCGCATTGCAGCTGTCTATGCCGCTGACGCTGCGTGACTATCAACCCGGCCAGCCCGCACAGCCACAACAGGCGGGTAGCCTGACCATTCTGCCGATCGCCGCACCGGCAACCATCATTCCAGGCCAATTAAATGTCGCTAACAGCGCTTATGTCGTTGAAACGTTGGCGCGTGCTTGCGATGGCTGCCTGAACGGTGAATTCGCCGCGCTGATTACCGGCCCGGTGCATAAAGGCATTATCAACGATGCCGGCGTTCCCTTCAGCGGACACACTGAGTTTTTCGCCGATCGCAGCCGCTGTGACCGTGTCGTCATGATGCTGGCAACAGAAGAACTGCGCGTTGCCTTAGCGACCACGCATCTTCCGCTTGCAGCCGTTTCTGCGGCGATTACCCGCCAGAGTCTGCACGAAGTCATCACGATTTTGCATCATGATTTGCAGAAAAAATTCGGCATCGCTCAACCGCAAATCTATGTGTGTGGGCTAAATCCTCATGCCGGTGAAGGCGGCCATATGGGCCGTGAAGAGCTGGATGTGATTAACCCGGCGCTGGACGAACTCCGGCAGCAGGGTATCACGCTGGTTGGGCCGTTGCCTGCCGACACACTTTTCCAGCCAAAGTATCTGCAACACGCTGACGCCGTTTTGGCGATGTATCACGATCAAGGGCTCCCGGTTCTGAAATATCAGGGCTTCGGGCGCGCCGTTAATATCACGCTGGGGTTAGCTTTTATTCGTACGTCGGTCGATCACGGTACAGCGCTTGAGCTGGCCGCAACCGGCAGCGCCGACCCCGGCAGCTTCATCACGGCATTAAATCTTGCCATTAAAATGATAAAACACAGTAATGAATAATCGCGTACACCAAGGTCACTTCGCCCGTAAACGTTTTGGGCAAAACTTTTTAAACGATCACTTCGTGATCGATAGCATCGTTTCGGCGATTCATCCTCAACCGGGTCAAGCGATCGTTGAGATCGGTCCCGGCCTCGGCGCGTTGACCGCACCCGTTGGCGAACGGATGGATCGTTTTACCGTTATCGAGCTGGATAGGGATCTGGCAGCGCGCCTGGAAACGCATCCGACGCTGAAAGACAAGCTGACGATTATTCAGCAAGATGCCATGACGATCGATTTCGCCGCGCTCGCTGAACAGGCTGGGCAACCGCTGCGTGTTTTCGGCAACCTGCCGTATAATATTTCCACACCGCTGATGTTCCACTTGTTCACCTATACTCAATCTATCCGCGACATGCACTTTATGTTGCAGAAAGAGGTGGTTAACCGCCTGGTGGCAGGGCCGAACAGTAAAGCCTTCGGACGCCTGAGCGTCATGGCACAGTATTATTGTCAGATAATCCCAGTGCTTGAAGTACCACCAGAGGCATTCAAGCCCGCGCCTAAAGTTGACTCCGCCGTAGTGCGACTCGTTCCTCATGCCGAGATCCCCTACCCGGTCAGCGACATTCGCGTGCTGAGCCGCATCACGACGGAAGCGTTTAACCAGCGCCGTAAGACACTGCGTAACAGTCTGGGCAACCTGTTCACCCCGGAAATTCTCACCGAGCTGGGAATTGATGTCTCCAGCCGCGCAGAGAATGTGACCGTTGAACAATATTGCCGATTGGCGAACTGGTTGAGCGAGCATCCTGCAAAACAGGAATAACTGGAGTTCATCATGATTAATGCGCCCCGTGTTTGTGTACAGGTTCAGAGCTTCTACGTGGAATCACAGTCGGAGCCTGATGAAGAACGTTTCGTGTTTGCTTACACGATTACGGTTCGCAATCTGGGGCGTCATGAAGTCCAGCTTTTGGGACGTTATTGGCTGATCACCAACGGTAACGGTCGCCAGACAGAGGTTCAGGGTGAAGGTGTCGTCGGCGAACAGCCGATTATCCAGCCCGGCGGCGAATTCCACTATACCAGCGGTGCCGTCATCGAAACGCCTCTCGGCACGATGGAAGGCCACTACCATATGGTTGACCATCAGGGTAAAGCGTTTCAGGTTTCCATCCCCGTTTTCCGTCTGGCTATTCCTTCACTGATACATTAATTATGTCTACCTATTTAGTTGGCGATGTTCACGGCTGTTTCGTGGAACTTAATGCGCTATTGGCGCAAGTTTCCTTTAATCCAGAGCAAGATACGCTCTGGCTAACTGGCGATTTAGTCGCACGCGGGCCGGATTCCCTCCAGGTTCTACGCTTTGTTCGCTCCCTCGGTTCCTCTGTGCGCATGGTGCTTGGCAATCACGATCTGCACCTGCTGGCCGTTTATGCGGGAATCAGCCGCAACAAGCCGAAAGATCGGCTCAACGAACTCCTTACCGCGCCCGATGCAGACGAGCTCATCAACTGGCTACGTCGCCAGCCGATCTTGCAGGTTGATGAAGAGCTGAAGCTGGTGATGGCGCACGCGGGCATCACACCGCAGTGGGATCTGCCGACGGCGCTCATGTGCGCACGCGAAGTCGAGTCGATCCTGAGCAGCGACAGCTACCCGCTTTTCCTCGATGCCATGTATGGCGATATGCCGAACCACTGGATCCCAGAGCTCAGCGGTCTGGCCCGTCTACGCTTTAGCACCAATGTCTTTACCCGTATGCGCTACTGCTTCTCTGGCGGGCAGTTGGATATGCTCTGCAAAGAACCGCCGGGTCAGGCACCGTCTCTGCTAAAACCGTGGTTTGAGCTGTCGAGCCAGGTTACCGGGGAATACGCTATTGCGTTCGGCCATTGGGCCTCGCTGGAAGGGAAAGGCACGCCGGAAAACATTTACGCACTGGATACCGGGTGCTGTTGGGGGGGAGAACTGACTATGCTGCGTTGGGACGATAAGCGCTATTTCACGCAACCGTCACTTTTATCAAACACGTCATCAAATACCGAGCTTTCTGGCGATAGCGTGCCCTTATCGGGTGAGTAAAGGCTCGAAAGCCGTTGCTCCATCGCCAACCGTGCCAGAGTCATAGAAAGGGGAAAGTCGTCTCAGACTGAGCCTTTTTGGATGACGGTACGGCCAACGCCTCGGCGGGAATCGACCAGATGCCACCGCCAAGAAACCCGGAAAGGCCGACGGCTTCTACGCCGCCTGACGGCAATTCACGTCGACGTGGATCGCTCAGGCGGTCAGTATTCAGATTACGGTTTCTATTCGTCATGCTTACTGTCTCCTATCTATCAAATACAGCGGCTTAACGACATCTCAATTGAACGACGGAAGCCGCTACTCGTTTTTATACTAGCGATGATAGATGACGGAAATGTGACCCCTTTCCGTTAAAAAATGGAGAAGTCATCTCTCACTGTGGCTGCTGGTGGGTTGCCGCGGTGGATTTTGTCAGCGGTTGAGAAGCCGCGGAATATTGCACCACCAGCATCCCCATCACGATTAACGCGACACCCGCGATTCGCCCCAGCGTCGCAGGCTTCACCGCCAATCCCATCAAACCAAAATGATCGATGATCAACGATGCCACAACCTGCCCAACAATCACGCAGACAATAAAACCTGAGGCTCCGAGCTTTGGCGTCAGCAACAAGGCGGCGGTGATATAGGCCACACCCGCCACGCCGCCCAGCCAGATCCACCACGGCCCCTGCAAGGCATTACCCAGTGCTGGCGTGGGCACCCGAGCAGCAAACAGAATCGGCAACAGCACGCAGATGCTGACCAGCAGTGAGACCAGCGTTGCCCAAAGTGGATGGCCTAACGAGCGCCCCAGCATCGCATTACTGGCGGCCTGAAAAGGCACAATGCTCCCGGCGAATACCGCAATACCCAGCGGCAGCAATAATGAGAGAGAAAAAGAAGAGAATAACGACATGGAGCCCCCTGATTCACAATATAAGTTCACAACGTAATTGGGATGTTCCAATACTCCATCATCCATTAAACTGATGGAAATTCGTAATTCATACGGAAGACATTCACAGAATGGATGATTTACGTCGTATCGATATGAATCTGCTGCTAACGCTTCATGCGCTGTTGACGGAAAAACACGTCACGCGGGCGGCACTGCGTCTGCACCGCAGCCAGCCTGCCGTCAGCCATTCACTAGCACAGCTTCGCCAGATTTTTAACGATCCGCTGTTAGTCCGGCGTGAAGTCGGTCTGACGCTGACGACCCGTGCACAGGCGCTACTCGGCCCGCTGGAACTCGCGCTTGATCAACTAAATGGCCTCATACAGGCTCCACAGTTCGATCCGCGCCATAGCACGCGACATTTCCGTTTGGCGCTTTCTGATTACGGTACGAATGCCGTTTTGCCAACGCTCATGCGGCATCTACGCGTGCAGGCTCCCGGCGTTTCGCTGGCCGTCAGTCATGCCGGCCGTGAAATGATGCTGGCACAGTTGATTGATGGAGAAATCGATTTAGGCCTCGGCGTATTTCCTGAACGCCCGTCTGAAGTACACGCCGAGCTTCTCTTTGAAGAACAGTTTGCCTGTCTGGCCGACCGCGCCACGCTGCCGGAAAACGGTACGCTATCGTTTGAGGCATGGCTGGAACGCCCACATGTTCTGGTCACCATGCATCCCGATTCAGCCAATGAAGTGGACAGCGCGCTTGCTGCAAGCGGCCTGTCACGCAATGTCGTGCTTACGCTGCCCCACTGGCACGCCGCCATCAATCTCATTGCCGGTACTGACCTGATTTTAACTGCCGCACGGCGCAGCATGGCCCACATCACTACGCCAGATTTGCACATTTTTTCGCCTCCGTTCGCGATACCTAATTTTGCCTTCCAGCAGGTGTGGCATACGCGACGCGAGAGCGATCCTGCGCATCGCTGGCTGAGACACGCCATTTGGGAAAGCTGTCAGGCGGGGGAAGTAAACATCGGGTAAGAAAACGAAAAAACCCGCAACAAGGCGGGTCTAGCGAGTCATCGACAGAACGTTATCGCAGGAAGGCGCTTAGCGGCGTTCCAGAATTTCGAAGCAGTAACTGTGTGAGTTACGCTCGTCAGCATCATGGAATTCGCTGAAAACAGACTGCCACTCATCCGGCTCATAGTCAGGGAAATGCGTGTCGCCTTCCACTTCGGCATCAATGTGCGTCAGATAGAGGCGATTAGCCTGCGCCAGCATTTGTTGATAGATACTGCCGCCGCCAATCACCATCACTTCCTCGACATCGCCCGCCGCCGCCAGCGCAGCGTCCAGCGAAGAGACCCAGGTCACACGATCGTCATCACCGGGATGATTGCTGACGACAATGTTCAGTCGGCCGGGCAGCGGCTGACCGATAGAACGGAAAGTATTACGCCCCATAATAATCGGCTTATTAAGCGTATTACGCTTAAACCATGCCAGATCGGCTGGCAAATGCCACGGCATCGCGTTTTCCATACCAATCACGCGATCCACTGCCAGTGCAGCAATCAAACTAATAACCATGGTGAAAAAACCCTGTAGGTCAGAAAATTGCTGACACTATACGGAAAGCCCTTTCGCTCGTCGATATAGATACAAGACCGAAACGTAATATAAGAGTTTTATACTCCCGGCCGTTTACGGTAGAGCCAGATCCCCGGTAAAGACAGGCCGATAGAGAGCGCGCCGACGATAAAACTGGCCTTCAGGAAATTAGTCATCATGACGCTCATCAGCGCTTCGCTGTAGCCAAGATGCGAAATCTCCACCACCGAAATCATCGCGGTATAGGCAGAAATACCGGGAAACATCGGGATCACCGCCGCTACGGTAAAGACTTTCGGATGCGCCAGCAGCCAGCGTGACCAGCGAATACCGATGATGCCGATCAGAATCGCCGCCAGAAACGACGCCCACTCGATATTCATGCCGAAATGTATCGCCAGAAACCGTACGCCATGCCCAGCACCGCCCAGCAGCGCGCAGTAAGGCAGCACTTTCAGCGGCACATTGAAGACCATCGCAAATCCCAACGCAGGGACCGCCGCCAGCACCATATCCTGCAAGAGTGCCCACAGTAAACTTAAGCCCATCCGCGTAACCCCCACAGCGACATCGCCATCACCACACCAATACAGGTTGCCAGCGTCAGTAAACTCGCGACCGTCCAACGTGCCAAACCGGTATTCACGTGCCCTTTAAACATATCCGCCACGGCGTTAATCAACGGAAAGCCGGGAACCAGCAGCAGCACGCTCGCCGCCATCGCGACCGTTGAGGTTTGTTCAAAAGCAGGCAAACGCATCAACAGCCCTGATGCCGACGTCGCGACAAATGCTGTAATGCAGAAGTTGATCAACGGATTCAGGTGTCGCGCCGTAAAGACCTGTCGGACGTACATCGCCAGACCGCTGGCAATCAGCGTGACGATAAACGCATCCCACCCGCCGCCGTTCAAACGGCTGAAGCAGCCGCAGGAGAGCGCCACAACGGAAACCATCAGCCAGCGCGGATAGCGCAGCGGTTTGATATTTCCCAGACGTTTTTCCACCCCTGCCACATCCAGCAGCTTATGCTCGGCCATGATGACCGCATGCTGAACCTCAATGACGACGTGCATATTAATGCCGCGATCCACATTCTTCCGCGTCGACGTCAGGCAATGCCCTTGCATGATGGTGGTCAGCACAATCGAATTTGCTGAGATGGAGCTTTCAACGCTATCAGCGCCGAGTGCCATACCTAGCCGTGACGACAACTGCTCTACGACCATACTTTCCGCACCATGCTGTAACAGCAACAGCGCACACTGGATGCACAATCGGGTTATTTCCCGCTGCAGTGGTGCTTCCCCCATCTGTTTTTCGGCACTACATTGTTTTTCACTACTGAATGGTTCACAGTTCTCACGTTCACTGACCATGTTGTTATCTCAACCCGCCCCTGAAATTAACCACAAAAAATTAAAGGACAATTGTTAACATATCGCCGCCGAATAACCAATAAGTGTGATGCGAATTCATTATTCTGGCGCTATCATTTCAGACGTTCTCACTATTTCACTCATCTGGATGACCATGTTAGAAACATCACTGTTTGTCGCGACCATCGCCACGCTGGGGATGCTCTCTCCCGGCCCCGACTTTTTCCTCGTTATCAGGAATGCGGCGCGCTATCCGCGTGCTGCTGCAATGATGACCGCCTTTGGCGTCATCTGCGGCGTAGCAACTCACATGGCGTACTGCGTCGCCGGGCTAGCCGTCGTCATCACCACCACGCCTTGGCTGTTTAATGTACTGAAATATGCGGGTGCCGCCTATCTGATCTGGATCGGTATTCAAGCGCTATTCGCGCGCGGCGGAAGCAAAATGGACGTATCAAACCTGACACAGCAAAGCGTCAGCCTGAAAAAAGCGTTCCTGCAAGGCTATCTCTGCAACCTGCTGAATCCGAAAGCCACACTCTTCTTTCTGGCAATGTTTACTCAGGTTCTGAACATTCACTCAGGCCTCGGTGAAAAACTGTGGTACGCCATGATTATCTGGCTGCTTTCTCTCGTCTGGTGGCCGCTGTTGGTGGTACTTTTCCAAAGCGAACCGGTACGCCGTGGATTGGCTAAAGTGCAGAAATTGGTCGATAAGCTGCTGGGAACGGTGTTGATCGCGTTAGGTATCAAAGTCGCGCTAGGCTAACACTCAAAACGCGCCCATGAAAAAAGCCAGCGCTGTTACCAACGCTGGCTTTTATTATCCGCTTACTGCCTACCGAAGTCGGTCAATCAGCCTTTAATCATCGCATGCATTTCCTGCACGGAAGTCACCTTCTCCGTCGGATCTGCCGTCAACGACATGGCCGTAGCGAAACCGCCGTTCAGCGTCGTGTCGTAGTGCACCTTGTACTGCAGCGCGCTGCGGCGAATCAGCTTGGAATCTTCAATCGCCTGACGCCCTGCGGTGGTGTTGACGATGTAAGTGTACTCGCCGTTCTTGATGCGGTCCTGAATATGCGGACGACCTTCATGCACCTTGTTCACCAGACGCGGGTTAATACCCGCTTCGCCCAGCTCAATCGCCGTGCCGTGCGTCGCATCCAGCTCAAAGCCGTACTTCAACAGCTTGGCAGCCAGATCCACCACGCGAGCTTTGTCACCTTCACGCACTGACAGCAACGCACGTCCGGTTTTCTTCATGTGCGAGTTACTGCCCAGCATCGCTTTAGCAAACGCTTCAGCAAACGTGCGGCCCACGCCCATCACTTCACCGGTTGAACGCATTTCTGGCCCCAGAATCGGGTCAACGCCAGGGAATTTGTTGAACGGCAGCACCACTTCTTTTACGGAGTAGTACGGCGGGATAATTTCTTTTGTGACGCCCTGCTCAGCCAGCGTTTTGCCTGCCATCACGCGTGCCGCTACTTTCGCCAACGGAACGCCCGTCGCTTTCGAGACAAACGGTACGGTACGCGCCGCACGTGGGTTCACTTCAATCAGATAAACTTCGTTATCCTTCACCGCAAACTGCACGTTCATCAGGCCGCGAACGCAGAGTTCAAACGCCAGTTTCTCAACCTGCTGACGCATCACGTCCTGAATCTCTTTGCTCAGCGTATAAGCCGGCAGTGAACAAGCCGAGTCACCGGAGTGAACGCCCGCCTGCTCGATGTGCTCCATAATGCCGCCAATCAGCACACGCTCGCCGTCACAAATCGCATCAACGTCGACTTCGATGGCATCGTCAAGGAAGCGGTCTAACAGCACCGGCGCATCGTTGGACACGCTAACCGCGTTTTGGAAGTAGCGACGCAGGTCGATTTCGTCGTACACGATTTCCATCGCGCGGCCGCCCAGAACATAAGAAGGACGGACAACCAGCGGGTAGCCGATGCCACGCGCTTTTTCTACCGCCTGCTCAATGGTCGCGACCGTAGCGTTAGCCGGTTGCTTCAGCCCCAGACGATTCACAGCCTGTTGGAAGCGCTCGCGGTCTTCTGCACGGTCAATCGCGTCCGGGCTGGTGCCAATCACTGGCACACCCGCTGCTTCCAGCGCACGCGCCAGTTTCAGCGGCGTCTGGCCACCGTACTGCACGATAACGCCTTTTGGCTTCTCGATGCGGACAATTTCCAGCACGTCTTCAAACGTTACCGGCTCGAAGTACAGACGGTCGGACGTATCGTAGTCTGTTGAAACGGTTTCCGGGTTACAGTTGACCATGATGGTTTCATAACCATCTTCACGCAGCGCCAGTGAAGCGTGGACGCAGCAGTAGTCAAATTCGATCCCTTGACCAATACGGTTCGGCCCACCGCCCAGTACCATGATTTTGTCACGATCCTGAGTCGGGTTGGCTTCACACTCTTCTTCGTACGTGGAGTACATGTACGCTGTATCGGTCGCAAATTCTGCCGCACAGGTATCGACGCGTTTATAGACGGGATGCAGGTCGAACTTATCGCGCAGCTTGCGAATTTCGCTTTCCGCCACACCAGCCAGTTTCGCCAGACGCGCATCAGCAAAGCCTTTACGCTTCAGCGTACGCAGGAATTCGGCATCCAGCGCGGTTGCACCTTTTTCAGCGACCTGCTCTTCCAGACGCACC
Organism: Pectobacterium sp. HCp5_1; assembly: GCF_032905925.1. Classification (NCBI taxonomy): domain Bacteria; kingdom Pseudomonadati; phylum Pseudomonadota; class Gammaproteobacteria; order Enterobacterales; family Pectobacteriaceae; genus Pectobacterium; species Pectobacterium sp. HCp5_1. The sequence goes on along the minus strand of NZ_JAUMIO010000003.1, from coordinate 86,361 downwards.
AGCTCTTCAATCTGCACCAGGAACCAGCGGTCAACGTTGGTCAGGTTAAACACGCCATCGACAGACATCCCCGCGCGGAAGGCATCGGCGATGTACCAGATACGCTCGGCACCGGCATCTTTCAGCTCGCGGCGAATTTTGGTCAGCGCTTCAGGGTCATCTAAATCCACTTTCGGATCGAAGCCCGTTGCGCCCACTTCCAGGCCACGCAGCGCTTTCTGCAAGGATTCCTGCTGCGTGCGACCAATCGCCATCACTTCACCCACAGATTTCATCTGCGTGGTCAGACGGTCGTTGGCACCCGCGAATTTCTCGAAGTTAAAACGTGGAATCTTAGTGACAACGTAGTCGATAGCAGGCTCGAAGGACGCTGGCGTACGGCCACCAGTGATGTCATTCATCAGCTCATCGAGCGTGTAACCTACAGCCAACTTGGCCGCGATTTTTGCAATCGGGAAGCCCGTCGCTTTAGAGGCCAGCGCGGAAGAACGTGATACACGCGGGTTCATTTCGATAACAATCAGACGGCCGGTTTTCGGGTTTACCGAGAACTGAACGTTAGAACCGCCCGTTTCTACGCCGATTTCACGCAGTACCGCCATCGAGGCGTTACGCATGATTTGATACTCTTTATCCGTCAGCGTTTGTGCCGGTGCAACGGTGATGGAGTCTCCGGTGTGGATCCCCATGGCATCGAAGTTTTCGATGGAGCAGACGATGATGCAGTTGTCGTTCTTATCACGCACCACTTCCATCTCATACTCTTTCCAACCGATCAGCGATTCATCGATCAGCAGCTCTTTGGTTGGAGACAGATCCAGACCGCGCTCACAGATCTCTTCGAACTCTTCACGGTTGTAAGCGATACCGCCACCGGTACCGCCCATCGTAAAGGAAGGACGGATGATGCACGGGAAGCCGACGTCAGCCGCAACCGCCAGCGCTTCTTCCATATTGTGTGCAATACCGGAACGCGCGGTATCCAGACCGATCTTCTTCATTGCTACGTCGAAGCGGCGGCGATCTTCTGCTTTATCAATCGCATCCGCCGTTGCACCAATCATGGTAACGCCGAATTCGGCCAGCACGCCCTGACGTTCCAGCTCCAGCGCACAGTTCAGCGCAGTCTGGCCACCCATCGTTGGCAGCACCGCATCTGGACGCTCTTTTTCAATGATCTTGCGCACCACTTCCCAGTGAATCGGCTCGATGTAGGTCGCATCGGCCATTTCCGGGTCGGTCATGATGGTTGCCGGGTTGGAGTTCACCAGAATAACGCGGTAACCCTCTTCACGCAGCGCTTTACACGCCTGTGCACCCGAGTAGTCGAACTCACACGCCTGGCCGATAACAATCGGGCCTGCGCCCAGAATCAGGATGCTTTTAATATCTGTACGTTTTGGCATTTTCTCGCTCCTGATTATTTAGCTGAAGAACGGTAAGTCTGAATCAAGTCAATAAAGTGGTCGAACAGCGGCGCGGCATCGTGCGGGCCTGGACTCGCTTCCGGGTGACCCTGGAAGCTGAACGCGGGCTTATCCGTGCGGTGAATCCCCTGAACCGTATGGTCAAACAGGGATTTATGCGTGACGCGCAGCGTGGCAGGCAGATTATTTTCATCAACCGCAAAGCCGTGGTTCTGCGCGGTAATCATCACACAGTTGTTATCCAGATCTTTGACCGGATGGTTGCCACCGTGGTGACCCAGCTTCATTTTGATGGTCTTGGCACCGCTCGCCAGTGCCAGCAGTTGGTGACCCAGACAGATACCGAATACCGGAATATCCGTTTCCAGGAAGGTTTTGATCGCGCGAATCGCGTAGTCGCACGGTTCCGGGTCGCCCGGGCCGTTAGAGAGGAAAATACCGTCTGGATTCAGCTTCAGCACCTCTTCGGCAGGTGTCTGCGCCGGAACAACCGTCAGGCGGCAGCCGCGATCCACCAGCATACGCAGAATGTTGCGTTTCACACCGTAGTCATAAGCCACAACGTGGTAAGGCAGTTCGCTTTCGTTTTTCGCCGCAGGCAATTCGCCTTCCAGCGTCCAGCTTCCCTGTAGCCAGCTGTAGCTTTCTGCCGTCGTCACTTCTTTTGCCAGATCCATGCCCTTCAGCCCCGGGAAGGCTTTCGCTTTCTCCAGCGCGACGGCAGCATCCGGCGCATCGCCCGCGATGATGCAGCCATTCTGTGCGCCTTTCTCACGCAGCAGACGGGTCAGTTTACGGGTATCGATATCAGCAATGGCGACGATGTTGTTGCGTTTGAGGTATTCAGACAGGCTTTCTTCACTACGGTAGTTGCTGGCAATCAGAGGTAAATCGCGAATAACCAGACCTTGAGCCTGTACAGAGGGGGATTCTTCATCGTTGGCATTGGCGCCGACATTACCGATATGGGGATAAGTGAGAGTGACAATCTGGCGGGAATAGGAAGGATCAGTAAGGATTTCTTGATAACCGGTCATCGACGTATTGAAGACCACTTCCCCCACTGCCGACCCTTCTGCCCCAATGACCCGACCGTGGAATTGGGTTCCGTCTTCCAGAACCAATAGCGCTGACTTAATCAAAACACCCTCCAAGGAATAAACAATCACGTTATTTGCATATTAATTCAGATTTGAGTCACTAAATCAATGCAAAAACTACCTGTAAGGCCAATTTTTGGCAAATTGGGCGCATTTTAATGATGGTCTTCCTGATTGTCTACCCAAACCGCTTTTTTTCTCTTATTTTTATGCTTTACGAAATAAATAGTGACCCACTGACGTAAAAAACGCTATCAACTTAGATAAGTAAACGGTTGCGAGACAACATCGTTAAAATAAGGATAACAAATCGCCAGTAAAGGGGACTTCGGTAGTCACAAGGAAGAATTACTGCTAAAAAATAGAATAAAAAACAGATAAAAAGAAACAATAAGATAAAATTTACCTTAAACAGGTAAAAGCAAAGGTGATTATAAAAATAACCACCATTATCAGTTAGATATGATATTTATATAAAAATTAAATACTATAAATCATCCAGAGAAAGCACATCTCTCATATCAAAAAGGCCACTTTCTTTCGAGCTAATCCAGATAGCGGCTCTTACTGCACCATTAGCAAATGTCATACGGCTGGATGCCTTGTGGGTAATCTCAACGCGCTCGCCAATGTCAGCAAACATCGCCGTATGTTCACCGACAATGTCACCCGCACGCACAGTCGCAAAACCAATGCTTTTCGGATCGCGTTCACCCGTATAGCCTTCACGGGCGTACACGGCACAGGACTTCAGATCGCGTCCCAACGCATCGGCAATCGCTTCGCCCATCGCCAGCGCGGTACCCGATGGCGCATCCACTTTGTGACGATGGTGTGCTTCAATGATTTCGATATCAGTATAGTCGCCCATGACCTTGGCGGCTTTTTCCAGCAGCTTCAGCATGACATTGACGCCGACGCTGAAGTTCGCTGCAAACACAATCCCAATATCCTGTGCAGCCTGCTTAATCGCCGCTTTCCCTGCGTCATCAAAGCCAGTTGTCCCAATAATCATGCCTTTACGGTGCTGACGGCAAAATGCCAGATGCGCTAAGGTGCCTTCCGGACGGGTGAAGTCGATCAAAATATCGAAATCATTCTGCACGGCATCCAGATTTTCATTCACGGTAATACCGCTTTTACCCAGCCCAGCGAGTTCGCCGGCATCGCTTCCTATCAGAGACGAACCAGAACGCTCCAGCGCCGCGCCCAATACCACGCCGTCCATTTGCTCGATAGCCTGAATCAGCTGGCGTCCCATACGGCCGCCCGCACCTACAACCGCAATACGGATGGATGAATCCTTCATAATGTCTCTCTCTTTTTGATCCTGACGACATAAAAATAACATCAGGTTAACGGGCGCTGCGCACTATCGCCAGCGGATTTACCGCCAGATTAGAAAATACTGTTTGAAGTCGCAGAAAATCAGCAAAACTGTCTAACCACACACAGCAAAATGGCGCATCAGAGCGATGAAAAGCCGCAAGGTATTTGAAGATAAGCAAAAGTGGTCAAAATTAAACCACATAGCATAACGCATAAAAATTCATTTTTATGCATTAACATTTTCATGAGTGAATAACAGAGAAGAGATATACCCTAAATAATTCGAGTTTCAGGAAGGCGGCAAGCGAAGGAATCCCGATGAGCTTACTCAAGTAAGTGATTCGGGTGAGTGAGCGTAGCCAACGCACATGCAACTTGAAGTATGACGGGTATAAAATGGAAGGGGATAAAAGCGGTAAGGCCTAAGCCCTACCGCAGAAACAGCATTAATCTATCTGTTTGACTTCAACACGCAGTTCTTTCGGCACTTCAAAGACGATGTTTTCTTCACGTCCCTGCATTTCAACCGCCACCTTGCCGCCTAATTCTTTCAGGCGCTGGATCACCTGTTGTACCAGAATATCCGGTGCCGATGCGCCTGCGGTTACCCCAACATGCGAAGCGCCCGCTAGCCATGACTCCTGGATATCTTCTGCTGAATCAATCAGATAAGCCGCTTTCCCCGCGCGCTGTGCTAATTCAGCAAGGCGATTGGAGTTTGAGGAGTTTTTAGAGCCGACGACAAAAACGACATCCGCCTTATCCGACAAGTGGCGAACGGCTTCCTGACGATTGGTCGTGGCATAGCAGATGTCATCTTTACGCGGGCCGACGATCTGCGGGAAACGCTCACGCAATGCATCAATCACCGCATAGGTATCATCAACAGAAAGAGTAGTTTGCGTCATAAAACACAGATTGCTTTCGTCTTTTACCTGTAGCTGCCAGACATCCTCAGGGGATTCCACCAGATACATGCCGCCGTCCGCATTGCTGTACTGCCCCATCGTTCCTTCAACTTCAGGGTGCCCGGCATGCCCGATAAGAATCGCTTCTACGCCTTTCTTACTGGCTCTGGCCACTTCCATATGCACCTTGGTTACCAGCGGACAGGTCGCATCGAATACCGTCAGATCGCGGTTTTTGGCTTCATTACGTACCGCTTGCGAAACGCCATGTGCCGAGAAAATCAGAATCGCACCGTCCGGCACGTCTTCAATCTGCTCAATAAAAATCGCACCACGTTCGCGTAATCCGTTAACCACATAGCGGTTATGTACCACTTCATGACGGACGTAGATCGGCGTACCAAAAAGCTCCAGCGCACGTTCCACAATGCTGATAGCCCGATCGACACCGGCACAAAAGCCGCGCGGATTAGCCAGCAGGATCTGCATGTGTCACCTCCTGTTGTACGGGATCGATATCCAGCACTTCAAGATCGAAGGTTATCGCCTGGCCGGACAGAGGATGGTTGAAATCCACGGTGACAGACTCTTCGGTCACATCACGGATAATCCCCGGCATATCATTTCCGGCAACGCCGCTGAACAGCATGATGGTGCCGACTTCCGGCACGCCGGTCTGGGCGAAATCACGACGCAGGAAGAACTGGATCAGGTTCGGATTGGTCGGCCCAAAGGCCGACTCCGGCGGTAACGTAAACTTGCGTTTATCGCCTCGCATCAATCCCAACAGGTTCTGTTCCAACGCGTCAGACAGGCTACCGTCGCCAAGGCGAAACAGCGCTGGTTTGCCGCGCTCACGCGTGGATTCGGCCGTAGAGCCATCCTCCAGCGTCAGAATAAAATGCACCAGCAGCGCGCTGTTATGCTGAACACTCTCGGACATCAGTGACCCTTTTGCTTAACGGTATCAGTATCATCATGCGTACTGAAAAAACCTTCCAGTACGATGAGTGCCGCACCAATACAGATAGCGGTATCGGCAAGGTTAAACGTGGCGAAATGCCAATCACCGACATAGAAGTCGATGAAATCGACAACAAATCCGTGCCATGTCCGGTCGAACAGATTGCCCAGTGCACCGCCGATAATCAGCGAATACGCAATGTTATTGAGCCGCTGTTTGACGCTGCCACGGTACATCATCACCAGCAGTGCAACCACGATAGCAATCGCGATGCCAGCAAAGAACCAGCGTTGCCAACCGCCTTTATCCGCCAGGAAGCTGAATGCTGCGCCGTAGTTACGGGCGTAATGCAGATTCAGAGAAGGCATCACTGGCACCGTATCTCCCAGCGCAAAGTGGGCAAGGATCCACTGCTTGCTGCCAAGATCGACAATTAAAACCAGTATCGCCAGCCAGAGCCAGCGCAGTCCACTCGAACAGATCTTATTCATCAGACAAATTTACGCTCTTCGCCGTTACCGCCCACGTTAGTCGCACAGCGACCACAAACTTCAGGATGCTCGGCATTGCTACCGATATCCGTCTCGTAATGCCAGCAGCGTGGACACTTGTGCCCTTCTGCCTCACTTAAGGCAATTTTCAGTCCGGTGAGTTCCGTTGCCTGCGCGTTATCCGGCGCATTTTCATAACGTTCCACCTGCGCTTTTGACGTCAACAGCGCAAAGTGCAGTTCCTGACGCAGCTGATTCAACTTGCCCGCCAGATTGGCATCGGCGTACAGCGTAACGGAGGCCTCCAGCGAGCCACCGATACGTTTGTCATTACGCGCCTGCTCAATGACTTTGTTCACTTCGCTACGCACTTTCAGAACATCCGTCCAGAACGCATCGTTCATGGTTTCCGCGCTATCCAGCGCGAACAGACCGTCATACCACTCTTCGGTAAAGACGTACTGCGCACGCTCACCCGGCAGGTAGTTCCAGATCTCATCCGCGGTGAAGGACATAATCGGTGCCATCCAGCGTACCAGCGCTTCTGAGATATGGTACAGCGCAGTCTGGCAGCTACGGCGTGCCACGCTGTCGCCTTTTGCCGTGTACTGACGATCTTTAATGATATCCAGATAGAACGATCCCATCTCGATCGAGCAGAACTGCATTAGACGCTGTACGACACGGTGGAAATCATAGCTTTCGTACGCTTCGAGGATCTCTTCCTGCGCGGCTTTTGCACAGCCAACCGCCCAGCGATCCAGCACAACCATGTCTTCTGGTTTCACTATATGCTGCTGTGGATCAAACCCATTCAGGTTCGCCAACAGGAAACGCGCGGTGTTACGGATACGGCGGTAGGCATCGGCGGAACGCTTCAGAATCTCATCGGATACGGCGATTTCACCGGAGTAATCCGTTGAACCGATCCACAGACGCAGAATGTCGGCACCGAGTTTGTTCATTACGTCCTGCGGGCTGACGGTATTTCCGATCGATTTGGACATCTTGCGGCCCTGACCATCAACGGTGAAACCGTGGGTCAGTACCTGACGGTAAGGCGCTTTGCCTTTGATCGCCGTAGAGATCATCAGGGAAGACATGAACCAGCCACGATGCTGGTCGGAACCTTCCAGATACATATCAGCCGCATGACCACCGAATTCAGGGCGTACATCCACGACAGACGCGTGCGTTGATCCAGAATCGAACCACACGTCCAGCGTGTCCGGCACTTTGACGTAGTTATCCGCGTCTGCGCCCAGCACATCGGCCGGATCGAGATCCCACCATGCCTGAATGCCATCGGCTTCAACACGTTTCGCTACCGCTTCAATCAGCTCAGCCGTACGCGGATGCAGCTCTTCCGTCTCTTTGTGGACGAACAGCGACATCGGCACGCCCCAGGTACGCTGACGGGAGATACACCAGTCAGGACGGTTGGCGACCATCGCTTCGATACGCGCCTGGCCCCAATCCGGGATCCACTGCACGCCTTTGATTTCAGACAGAGACTGCTTACGCAGGCCTTTCTGATCCATGCTGACAAACCATTGTGGCGTGGCACGGAAAATGATCGGCGACTTATGACGCCAGCAGCACGGGTAGCTGTGTTGTAATTTCTCTACGTGCAGCAACATGCCTTTTTCACGCAGGATTTCAACGATCAGGTCGTTGGCTTTGAAAACGAATTTGCCATCCAGTTCAGGATAGGTGCCGCTCAGGTAGCAACCGTTCGGCCCCACCGGGTTGGCGATTTCCAGATTGTATTTCTGGCTGATCACATAGTCGTCAGGACCGTGACCACCGGCGGTATGCACCGCACCGGTACCCGCGTCCAGCGTTACATGGTCGCCCAGAATGGCCGGTACGTCGAAGCCGAGGAACGGATGTTTGAAACGCAGCAGCTCAAGATCAGCGCCTTTACAGTCGCCCAGAACGATCCACTGCGTCACGCCGACGCGTTTCATCACGCTTTCAACCAGATCGGCCGCCAGAATCAGCGCCTGACCGTCAATCTGCACCAGCTGATAATCGAATTCCGCATTCAGTGAGATCGCACGGTTTGCTGGCAGCGTCCACGGCGTGGTCGTCCAGATCACCAGCGAAACAGGGCCATCTACGCTACTCACGCCAAATTTGGCTAATACCGCGGCCACATCGCTGGCGTTGAACGCGACATCAATGGATGGAGAGGTTTTGTCGTAATACTCAACTTCCGCTTCCGCCAGCGCGGAACCACAGTCGGCACACCAGTGAACCGGCTTAGCACCCTTGTGCAGGTGGCCGTTTTCAATGATGCGGCCCAGCGCACGGATGATGTTCGCTTCGGTTTTGAAATCCATCGTCAGGTAAGGACGATCCCAGTCGCCCAGCACGCCGAGACGAATAAAGTCGGCTTTCTGACCGGCAACCTGCTCTGCCGCATATTTACGGCACTCCGCACGGAATTCTGCGGCGCTGACTTTCTCACCCGGCTTACCGATCAGCTGTTCTACTTTCAGCTCAATCGGCAGACCGTGGCAGTCCCAGCCCGGCACGTAAGGGGAATCGTAGCCAGACAGACCTTTTGATTTAACAATAATATCTTTCAGAATCTTGTTAACTGAGTGACCAATGTGAATGCTGCCGTTCGCGTACGGAGGGCCATCGTGCAGAATGAAGGTCTTCTTTCCCTTCTTCGCATTGCGAATAATCCCGTACAGATCCTGCTCATACCAACGTTTCAGCATGTCAGGTTCGCGCTTGGCCAGATCGCCACGCATCGGGAACCCTGTTTCCGGCAAGTTCAGGGTAGTCTTATAGTCACTCATTAGATTCTCGATTTCGTTTCGGCTAGAAAAATTAAACCGGTGTCTTTAACCCGAAGAACGTCCGGGCTGTCACCACATCATCGGCGATTTGCTGTTTTAACGCATCGAGCGAAGCAAAACGCTGTTCATTACGGATCTTTTTACGCAGTACGACTTCAATATGACGACCATAGAGGTTCATCGTCACGTCCAGCAAATGCACTTCAAGCTGCTGGCGTTTGTCACCGTTTACGGTCGGACGCGTGCCAATATTGGCAACGCCCGGTAGCGGTTCTTGCCCCAGCCCATAAACGCTGACGGCATACACGCCGCTGACGGGGGAAACCTGACGTTTCAGCGGCAGGTTGGCGGTAGGGAACCCAATGGTTCGCCCCAATGCTTTGCCATGTTCCACACGCCCGGAAATGCTGTAAGGGTGGCCCAACAGACTTTCTGCCAGCTCAAGTTCATCACGACTGAGCGCTTCACGTACGGCAGTGCTGCTAACCCGTTTGCCGCCATTACAGAACGAATCGGTGCTGATGACATCAAATCCCGACTCACGTCCAGCCTTCTGTAATAACAGGAAATCTCCCTGACGACCAGCCCCGAAGCGGAAGTCATCTCCCACCACCAGAAACTTCACGCCCAATTTTTTCACCAGCAGGGAAGAAACGAACGTCTCAGCATCGTTGGCGGCAAAACGTGCGTCGAATCTGACGCACAGCAGATAATCCACGCCGGCCTGCGCCAGATATTTCACCTTGTCACGCAGACGCGTCAGGCGAGCGGGCGCTTTTTCCGCAGCGAAGAGTTCCAGCGGCTGTGGTTCAAAAATCATGACCATCACCGGCAGCCCACGAGCGCGACCTTCCTGCTTTAGTCGTTCAAGCAGCATTTGGTGTCCGAGGTGCACGCCGTCAAAATTACCAATAGTGAGCACACAGCCGTAATGGTGTGCCCGAAGATTGTGTATACCGCGAATTAGCTGCATGGCTGGCCCAGAACAAAGGGTTAATATTATGGAAATCGGCGGATTATACCTTGTACAGCGAGTAAGGTTAACCCGCGATTCGCGCCTTTTGCAGCCACCTTGTAAATCGTGCCAGTATTTGCACGTTTTTTAGCTGAATCATCGATGGATGACGCCTATACGCAGAATATCCAGACGGCGGACGGCACATGCAATCCGACTTTACCGATGACAGACAGGGCTTTATCAAATTCAGGATGAATTTATGATGCGAAAAGCTGTATTCCACCGCGTGAAGCTGCTAAAATCCTGCGCCATCACAACGTAACAAGTGTCGACGTACAAACGACGCTTATTTGCACAAATCCATTGACAAACGAAGGCTAAACGAGCATATTCCACGGCCTTTGAATTGTCCTCGATTGAATATATTTGGGAGTTGGACCTTGGCTAATATCAAATCAGCTAAGAAACGCGCCGTACAATCTGAGAAGCGCCGTAAGCATAACGCAAGCCGTCGCTCAATGATGCGTACTTTCATCAAGAAAGTATACGCGGCGATCGCTACTGGCGATAAAGAAGCGGCACAGAAAGCATTTAATGACATGCAACCGATCGTGGATCGTCAGGCTGGTAAAGGCCTGATCCACAAGAACAAAGCTGCACGTCATAAATCCAATCTGGTTGCGCGCATCAACGCCATGCAATAATCACGCATCTGCGTGTTGTTGCTAAGAAAAAACCGGCCTAGGCCGGTTTTTTTGTGTCTGTGGTATCACAGAAGAGCGCTGAAAAATCCGCGTTACAGACGCGCTGCACCGCCGGATGTTGGATCATTCTGGCCGCAAAAATCGCATAATACTCATCCTGAATGTTCTCAATCCTACCGATCTCGACGATATCGCCCTGCTGGTAGATTTCATTGGCATACAGCGACGGTGCAACGAAAATCGCGTCGTTATTAATGCCGAACGCGGTCATCAGCGCCGCATCATCAAATTCGCCCAAAATAGTCGTCTGAATATTCTGCGCCGTAAACCAGTTCAGTAATTTCCGTCCCAGCATGGTTCGCCGCCCGGGAATCAGCAGCTTACGTTGTTCAAGGCTGGCGGGAAAAGGCTGCTCAGGCTGCGGACGTTTACAATAAAAACTCACACCACATTCGCCCAGCTTGATTGAAAACAGCCCTTCCTGCTGCGTCGAATCAACCGGACAATCTGACAGAATCATATCCAGCTTATGCTGGCTCAACTGCTCCAGCAGCATTTCGTGCGTCGACTCAAAACAGCGTAAATGGATATGTTCCTGTTCCGTTACGACCGTTTCCAGCACCCTGCTCACCAGCCGTTTGGACAGCGCATCAGCCACGCCGACATCGAATAACAGGTTCGATTCTTTGCGGTAGTTCACAATATCCAACATTTCCTGGCTAAGCTGGAACATGCTATCCGCATAGCGAAAAACAAGCTGTCCCAGCTCTGTCGGTTCCAACCCGCGCCCCTTACGTTTGAAGAGCTTGCCCTGTAAACGCTCTTCCAGGCACTTGATTTGCCCGGTAATGGTCTGCGGCGTTAAGAACAGCGTCTCTGCCGCACCCGCAACGGATCCCGACTTATAAACCTGCCAGAAATAATAGAGATGATTAAAATTCAAATGAGACACACCTGCCCCCTCTTGACGCCTCCGGCATAGTATCAACCCTTACACGGTTGCATCACCTTGTCCAGCGTAGGCAACACGACGCGTAGTGCCAGATAGCCAAGCAGCGCAGCCAGCCCCGATGCCAACAGAATTCCCAGCTTGGCATAGGTAATCAACTCCGCATCGCCGCCAGAGAAGGCCAGCAGCGTAATGAATATCGACATGGTAAAACCGATGCCGCACAGCATTGACACCGCCACGATCTGGCTAAAGTGAACACCAGCCGGCAGACGCGCGTAGCCCAGTCGGATGGTTAGCCAACTGAACAAGGTAATGCCCAGCGGTTTACCAATCAGCAACCCGGCTGCAATGCCAAGGCTCAAAGGAGAAAACAGTTTTTCCAGCACAATCCCCTGCAATACAATGCCTGCGTTAGCGAAGGCAAACAGCGGGATAATCAGAAACGCGACCCACGTTTGTAAGCCATGCTCCAACGTGATTGCCGGAGAATGCTGCCCGTCGGACGTGCGTAAAGGAATAAAGAATCCGACAATCACTCCCGCCAGCGTCGCATGAACCCCACATTTCAGAATGCAAACCCACAAGACGGCACCCACCAGCAAATAGGTGGAGGTTTTACCAACCTTCTGCATGTTCATATAGGCCAGCGCTATAATCGCCAACGCCGCACCGCCCAGCGCAGGCCAGAAGATCTGCTGCGTATAAAAAAGGGCAATGATCAGGATCGCCCCCAGATCGTCAATGATCGCCAGCGCCAGCAGGAAGACTTTCAGCCCCGCGGGAACTCGTTTGCCCAATAGCGTCAGCACACCAATGGCAAACGCGATATCTGTCGCAGCGGGAATCGCCCAGCCAGCACGCGTCACTTCATCATTCGCGTTGAAAAGCAGAAAGAGCAAGGCTGGAAACATCATTCCGCCTACCGCAGCCGCCAGTGGCAGCATCGCCTGCTGGCGGCTGGCTAACGAGCCTTCGATAAGCTCGCGTTTCACTTCCAGACCAATCAGCAGGAAGAAAATTGCCATCAGGCCATCGTTAATCCACAGCAGCAGGTTCTTATTGATTTCGAGTGCGCCAAACCGCATTTCCACTGGCATCATTAGAAATTGCTGATAGCCAGCGGCGGTAACAGACCAATTGGCAAACGTGAGTGCCAATACTGTCGCCATCATTAACATCACACCAGCCGCCGCATCCAACTGAATAAAACGGCGAATCATTGTTATCATTGACTTAATCTCCCATGAGGCTCGAGCGTTAATAGCGTACGCTTGCTTTCTTGCCGGCAAGATTACGCAATCTAACCACTCGTTAAAAGCAGATTAAAGCTGGCTTAATCATCGTAAAAAACGATCTATTGAATTGAGGCTATCTGGAGGAAGGAATAAAAAACGTTGGGAGCGTTTTTCAACGTTGCACAGCAACGGCCGCAGTGACGGACGGATGTCTGTCATAAAAAAACCGGCAGGTTTACCCCACCGGTTTCTTATCACGCGTTAACGACAAGCCATTAACGGGTTAAATCATCGAAAAATTTCTTCACGCCATCGAAAAAGTTTTTCGAGCGTGGGCTATTTCTCTCGCCAGACGGGCCACCGAAGCTCTCATCAAGCTCTTGCAGCAGTTGTCTTTGGCGCTCGTTCAGGTTAACCGGCGTTTCTACAACCACACGGCACAGCAGATCGCCCTGCGCACCGCCACGTACCGATTTCACGCCCTTGCCACGCATACGGAACAGTTTCCCGGTTTGCGTTTCCGCAGGCACTTTCAGCTTCACGCGGCCATCCAGCGTAGGAACTTCAATCTCGCCGCCTAATGCTGCCATCGCAAAATTGATCGGCACTTCGCAGTACAGATTGTTTTCTTCACGCTGGAAGATCGGGTGCGCTTTAACCTGTACCTGAACGTACAAATCACCTGACGGTGCACCGTGCTCGCCCGCTTCGCCTTCACCAGACAAACGGATACGATCGCCCGTGTCCACGCCCGCCGGAATTTTCACCGACAGCGTTTTGCTCTTCTCTACGCGGCCATGGCCGTGACATTTGCCGCATGGATCTTTAATGATCTTACCGCGACCATGACAATGCGGACACGCTTGCTGCACGGTAAAGAAGCCCTGACGCATCTGAACCTGACCGTTCCCATGACAGGTTGGACAGGTGATCGGGGAGCTACCCGGCTTCGCGCCGTTACCGTGGCACACATCACACTCTTCGAGTGCGGGAATACGGATCTCTTTGGTGACGCCACGTACCGCTTCTTCCAGCGTCAACTCCATGTTGTAGCGTAAATCGGATCCACGGCTCGCGCGCTGACGGCGACCGCCGCCAAAGATGTCTCCGAACACGTCGCCAAAAATATCACCAAAATCGGCACCGCCGCCGCCAAAGCCACCGCCGCCTCCGCCCATACCACCTTGCTCAAACGCCGCGTGACCGTACTGATCGTAGGCTGCGCGTTTTTGCGAATCGATAAGGATTTCGTAGGCTTCTTTGATCTCTTTGAACTTGGCTTCTGCCTCGCTATCACCAGGATTACGATCCGGGTGGTACTTCATCGCCAGACGCTTGTAGGCTTTCTTTATTTCGCGCTCATCTGCGTTTTTAGCAACGCCCAGGCTTTCGTAATAATCTTGCTTCGCCATTTCTTTTCCTGCCCCTCAACATGCGTGCACGGGCGCAGAGTTTCCTCGACGCCCGTGCTGATTGCCAGCAGTAGCCTTGTGGCTGCTACTGCGCCCGCTCAAGGGCGATTACTTTTTATCTTTGACTTCTTCAAACTCAGCATCAACGACATCGTCGTCGCGACGAGCAGAAGCATCATCAGCGGCACCTTCAGCACCTGGCTGTGGCTGAGACGCTTCCAGCAGCTTGCCGGAAACCTGAACCAGCGCCTGAATTTTCGCTTCGATGTCTGCTTTGTCTTCGCCTTTCAGCGCGCTTTCCAGCGCTTTCAGTGCATCGTCAATGGCAGTTTTATCATCAGCGGCCAGTTTGTCGCCCACTTCTTCCAGCTGCTTACGCGTGCTGTGCAGCAGGTGATCGCCTTGGTTACGCGCCTGAACCAGCTCTTCAAACTTACGGTCAGATTCCGCATTGGCTTCTGCGTCACGTACCATTTTCTGGATTTCTTCTTCGTTCAGACCAGAAGATGCCTTGATGGTGATTTTCTGCTCGCGACCGCTGTTTTTGTCTTTCGCGGAAACGTGCAGGATACCGTCAGCATCGATGTCAAAAGTGACTTCGATCTGTGGCATACCGCGCGGTGCAGCCTGAATACCATCCAGGTTAAACTGACCCAGAGATTTGTTATCGTGCGAACGCTTACGCTCACCCTGCAGAACATGAATCGTTACCGCAGACTGGTTGTCTTCCGCCGTCGAGAACACCTGACTGTGTTTAGTCGGGATCGTCGTGTTTTTGGCGATCAGCGGAGTCATCACGCCCCCCATCGTTTCGATACCCAGAGACAGTGGGGTTACGTCCAGCAGCAGAACGTCTTTCACGTCGCCCGACAAGACACCGCCCTGAACCGCAGCACCGATAGCAACCGCTTCGTCCGGGTTCACGTCTTTACGTGGCTCTTTACCGAAGAAGTCAGCAACTTTCTTCTGTACCAGAGGCATACGCGTCTGACCACCAACCAGAATCACGTCCTGAATTTCAGAAACGGACAGGCCAGCATCCTGCAACGCGACTTTCAGCGGCTCCAGAGAACGGTTCACCAGCTCTTCAACCAGTGATTCCAGTTTCGCACGCGTCACTTTGATGTTCAGGTGCTTAGGACCGGTCGCGTCTGCCGTGATGTACGGCAGGTTAACGTCGGTCTGCTGTGCAGAAGACAGCTCGATCTTGGCTTTTTCTGCCGCTTCTTTCAGACGCTGCATCGCCAGTGGATCGTTGCGCAGGTCGAAACCTTGCTCTTTCTTAAATTCGTCAACCAGATAGTTGATCAGACGGCTATCGAAGTCTTCACCACCCAGGTGGGTATCACCGTTGGTTGCCAGAACTTCAAAGGTTTTTTCGCCATCAACTTCGTCGATTTCGATGATGGAAATATCGAATGTACCGCCGCCCAGGTCGTAAACCGCGATAGTGCGGTTGCCAACTTCTTTATCCAGACCGTACGCCAGCGCTGCCGCCGTCGGTTCGTTGATGATACGTTTGACTTCCAGACCCGCGATACGGCCAGCGTCTTTGGTTGCCTGACGCTGCGCATCGTTGAAGTAAGCCGGTACGGTAATAACCGCTTCAGTGATCGTCTCACCCAGATAGTCTTCCGCCGTTTTCTTCATTTTTTTCAGCACTTCAGCTGAAATCTGCGGCGGAGCCATTTTCTGATCTTTCACTTCCAGCCATGCATCGCCATTATCTGCCGCGATAATTTTGTACGGCATGATGTTGGCATCGCGCTGAACTTCTTCGTCTTTGAAACGACGGCCAATCAGGCGCTTGATAGCAAACAGTGTATTTTTCGGGTTGGTCACTGCCTGACGTTTAGCCGGTTGGCCAACCAGAGTTTCACCGTCTTGCGTATAAGCAATGATTGAAGGCGTGGTGCGATCGCCTTCGCTATTTTCCAGTACTTTTACCTGAGTACCGTCAATAATCGCGACACAAGAGTTGGTTGTACCCAGGTCGATACCAATAATCTTACCCATCTAAACATCTCCACTAAAAAGTCATATTCGGTATGGTGGTTAAACCTACTGTGCGGGCGAAATGTCGTTTTTCAACAAGATTTCTCGTTTTTCCAACGACACCCCCTCGTTTTCATCAGCAGCACACGTTTCATTTTCATGCTAACCACCGATGTAACGACCCGACACACGCCTTTGCGGCAGGTCAAACTGTTTCGGTTGGAAATAAGATGGGGCCAACATTTCTATCATCAAGGGGGGAAGATGAAAAAAAATGACCTTTATCCCTCGTACGATCAAACTATTCTGCCTTCCCCATGTTGTGTCCGTTCCAAACGCCCGATATGATGCCGCGCCCGCCGCAGAAATGGGGACATTTCCCTACATAATGGCGGGCAATAACACCTAAACGACACCTATCCCAACGTGATTGGCGCACTCGCTAACCTTAATGCCGCGCCCGACGCGAAGGGACTATTAATAATCTGTTATTGCAGAGGATTTATGAGCACGAACACGTTGGCAAATCCTGGTCCATTAGGACTGATGGGCTTCGGGATGACCACTATTCTGTTGAACCTGCACAACGCAGGCTTTTTCCCACTTTCTTCCATCATTCTCAGCATGGGTATTTTCTACGGCGGTATTGCCCAGATTCTGGCTGGCCTGCTGGAATATAAAAAAGGGAATACGTTTGGCGTGACTGCATTTACGTCTTATGGCGCATTCTGGCTGACGCTGGTTGCCATTCTCGTACTGCCAAAAATGGGTCTGGCGGAAGCCAGCGACGCTCAGTTCCTTGGCGTGTTCCTTGGTCTGTGGGGCGTCTTCACGCTGTTTATGTTCTTCGGCACCTTCGGTACTAACCGCGCCCTACAATTTGTCTTCGGCAGCCTGACCGTGCTGTTTGCACTGCTGGCCGTAGGCAACTTTACCGGCAACCACGCCCTGCTGGCCTTCGCGGGTTACGAAGGCATCATCTGTGGCGCTAGCGCGATTTATCTGGCAATGGCTGAAGTGCTGAACGAGAAGTTTGGCCGCACCGTCCTGCCAATTGGTGCTCGTGGCGCGTCTCACTAAGTTCTGACGCCATATCCGTACCAACGCAATCCTGCGTTCCATGCAAACGAGCCCTGTCAGGTTGACAGGGCTCGTTTGTTTTTGATGCCGGGCTATTTTTTGATAATAGCGTGCTTAAACTTCGACGAGCGAACGATCGCGCGCGTCGCTATCGGCTGAAGCACGCGAGTCCGCATCCAGATCGCGCTGCAAATAAATCCCCAGCAGCAATCCCACGCCAGCCAGCGTCAGGACATAGAAGGCAGGCGCCATCGGCGTCGCCTTCATAATCAGCGTCACGAAGACGGGCGTCAGGCCACCGAAAATGGCGTAGGAAACGTTGTAGGAAAAAGAAATCCCGGAGAACCGCACCGCCGCCGGGAATGCCCGCACCATGACATACGGTACGCCGCCCACCACACCAACGCTGAGCCCCGCAATCGCATAGCTGACAAAGAGCAACGTCGTACTACTTGCTGCCGAGCTATAAAAGAACCAGCTACAGGCAGCCAGCAACAGGCTACCCACAATGAACAGCTTGCTCGCACCGAAGCGGTCAACCAGCAGTCCCGCGCCGACGCAGCCCACCATCAGCGCAATCGTTGCCAGACAGTTCGCCTGCAATGCCAGCGCAGCAGGAATGCCGTGGACTTTTTGCAGGTAGGTCGGTGCCATCAGAATAACGACGACAATGCACGCAGATAGCAGCCAGGTCAGCAGCATTGAAACCACAACCGCGCGTTTATGATTTAAGACGACAGATTTCAGCGGCAGCTCTTCCGCCAACTTTTTCTGCTCACGCATCTCCATAAAAATGGGGGTTTCCTGCAACCAGCGGCGCAGATACATGGCGACAAGACCGAATACTCCGCCAATAAAGAACGGCAGACGCCAGCCGCCGCCAGACATCTGCTCTGGCGTGAGCACCGTGTTCAGCAGCGTCGCGATCAGCGAGCCCAGCAGAATCCCCATCGTTAAGCCGGCAGTCAACGTACCGCAGGCAAACCCAATACGGGCGCGAGGCACATGCTCCGCAACGAAGACCCATGCGCCGGGGACTTCCCCACCGATTGCGGCACCTTGCAGCACGCGCATTAACAGCAGTAAAAGTGGTGCCGCAATACCAATGGCTTCATAAGTTGGCAGCAAGCCCATTGCCAGCGTCGGTAACGCCATCAGCAATATGCTCAGGCTGAACATTTTCTTACGTCCGCTCTTGTCGCCAAAGTGGGCCATGATGATGCCCCCAAGCGGGCGGGCCAGATAGCCTGCGGCGAAAATACCGAACGTCTGTACCTGCCGCAGCCATTCAGGAATATCGGGTGGGAAAAAGAGATCGCCAATCACGGCGGCAAAGAAGACGAAAATAATAAAATCGTAAAACTCTAACGCGCCACCCAGCGCAGCCAGAGACAGCGTTTTATAGTCCTGCCGGTTCAACCGGCGAGGATGGGCGTGTTGGTCCTGAGTCATAAGTTACCGTGCATTGCCAGAGTGAGAAAAAACATCACCGCAGTGTGTAAAGTAGAAATTACTATAGCGGCAAAATTTTTATACACCAGCAAAGCTGAATCTTATGTTTCAAATCGCCTAACTTCAGTTTTTTATTTCGCGCACGGCATTTTTAGGGCGAAAAGCTGCTACCACATCCACATTGGTTTCAATATAAGGGCCTTCCAGCAACTGGATACAATACGGTACGCTGGCAAAAATACCGGCGACAACGACCTTGCCATCTGCATCTTTTAAGCCTTCCAGCGTTTCCTTAATCGACTTGGGTTGCCCTGGAAGATTAAGAATCAGCGCCTGTTTACGCAGCACGCCCACCTGACGGGAAAGGATCGCGGTAGGAACAAAGCGCAGGCTGATCTGACGCATTTGTTCGCCAAACCCCGGCATTTCTCGATCGGCAACGGCCATCGTGGCATCCGGCGTGACATCACGACGTGCAGGCCCCGTTCCCCCGGTTGTCAGCACCAGATGACAGCCGCGTTCATCAACCAGTTCACACAGCGTTTGTTCAATCATCGGCTGTTCATCCGGCACCAGCCGGGTTTCCACTTCAAAAGGCGTGGTCAACGCGCTGCGGAGCCAGGATTCCAGCTCTGGGATGCCTTTATCCTGATAAATCCCGCCGGAAGCACGATCGGATACGGAAACCAAGCCAATACGCAATACGTTCATAAGCACCTCAGTTTAAACAAAACACCAATTTTATCAGGATATTGACGGCTTTTAGCAAACAATTCGCTCTCATGCGGAAATTCACACGATGTTCATTATTTCACGCTGAGTGCGATATGACATTTGATAATAATTATTAAATAGCGTCTCAAAAAATGTCAGGGCATGACTTAAATTAATAATAACGCGGCGCAATTAAAATTTAAGAATAGTAGGCAAATAAAAAAGATCGCTACCCCATTAAGAGCGGGTGAAATACGCCGATAGATTAAAGAGAAAAGGATGATATCCACCACGACAGAGCATCACGTTAAATCAGATCATATGATAAAATTAAAGCACTTCTTTAGTATCACAATAAGTAAAAAAGCCCTATCAAGGAAGTCGCCATGACCGATCTTAAATATAAGATATTAAAGTTATTTTCACACCCCACCTCGGCCTTCTTCCTTTTTGGGTTTATTTCTTTTTTTATCGTTATCTTTCTTACTCATGAAGCAAGCAGAAACGCATGGAAAGTAGAACGGCAGAATCTGGACATCACCATCAAGACCTATGAGTCTTATAATGCGGGTGGAGAAGTAACGGAGAGTGATATCACCCGAAAAACGGGTTCCTACATTTCTTCACGGGTGAGAACGTGGGTATTCAATACACGCGACGTACGTAGCGAATGTATTAATCGATTATCATCGTCTGAGCTTACATTTAATGATATGGCGATTATCCGTGTCTGCCAGAATAAACTGCCATCAATTGGTGAATATGCAGGTAAAGGCAGCCTTACTACCATATTTCCGGTGCTATCGCCTACGGATGAATTATTGGGTATCCGGATTAGAACCACGTCAGAAACGCCTCCTCCTACGTTTTTTTATACACTGACATCCCTTGGTACCGCGGCCGTCATTCTCAGCGTTGTGCTGCTTTCTGCGATCTTAGGCAGCTTGCTCTCACTTCTGGCAAAAAAATACCTGATAGAGCTGCCCATCATCGCGCGGTATGACGATCTCACCGGTTATTTGCGGCGAGACGCGTTCTTTCTGGCCGCTAATAAAGCCTTTAGTATCGCTAACCTGACCAAGAGGCCCGTTAGCGTCATTCTGATCGACATTGACTACTTTAAGCAGGTAAATGATAGCTTTGGGCATAGCGTCGGGGATAATGCGTTGAAGTTTGTTGCCGACACCTTCAAGAAATCATTTCGCCGTGAAGATATTTTTGGCCGGATTGGCGGCGATGAATTCGCGATCGTATTACCGAATACCGGATTAGACGATGCGTACACCATCGTAGACAAAGCAAGAGAGCGCGTTAGCGACACGCCTTGTGAAACCGCCGCGGGGAAAATCAGGCTAACTGTCAGTATTGGGTTGGTTGAATACTATATCGCTGGGGAAGATCTTAGCGAGGTCATGAAACGTGCCGATGACAAGCTTTATATCGCGAAAAAAACCCGTAACGCGACGGCGAAATAGCCCTATTCCCTCCACGAGACTAAACTGCAGACAAAAAAATAGCCGGGAATCCCCGGCTATTTTCATCAACAAAATGCTTACAGTAAATCGGCAATCATCTTTTCCAGTTTTTCCTGGTCGATAGCAAACTTACGGATCCCGTCGGCCAGTTTATCAATCGCCATTGGATCCTGGTTGTGCTGCCAGTAGAACTCCGCTTCCGTCATTTTCGCCGGACGAACTTTCACCTCACCGACGTAAGACAGTTTGCGAACGACTTCGCCTTCGCTTTCTGACAGTTCTTTCAGCAGAGCTGGTGCAATCGTCAGGCGATCGCAACCGGCCAGTTCCAGAATCTCACCGACGTTACGGAAGCTTGCGCCCATCACGACGGTTTCATAGCCGTGCTCTTTGTAGTAGTCGTAGATTTCGCTGACGGAAACCACGCCTGGATCTTCATGTGGTGCGAATTCTTTCTTATCGCCATTGGCTTTGTACCAGTCAAGGATACGGCCAACGAACGGTGAAATCAGGAACACGCCCGCTTCAGCACAAGCGCGCGCCTGTGCAAAGGAGAACAGCAGCGTCAGGTTACAGTTGATACCTTCCTTTTCCAGTTGCTCCGCCGCGCGGATGCCCTGCCAGGTGGAAGCCAGTTTAATCAGGATACGCTCGTTGCTGATGCCCGCGTCGTTGTACAGCTTGATCAGGTGTTTTGCCTTCGCCACGCTGGCTTCGGTGTCATAAGACAAACGCGCATCTACTTCTGTGGAGATGCGGCCAGGGATCAATTTTAAAATTTCGAGACCGATATTGACCGCCAGTTTATCTGTGGCATCCACGACCTGCTGTTTGCGATCGTTGCTCTGCTCACGCGCCCAGGCAATAGCCTCGTCGATCAGCTTGCGGTATTCAGGAATTTGCGCCGCATTCAGAATCAGTGAAGGGTTGGTGGTCGCATCTTGCGGTTGGTACAGTTTCATTGCCGCAATATCGCCGGTATCAGCTACAACCGTGGTCAGTTGGCGTAGGGAAGTCAGTTTATCCGTCATGTTGGCATGTCTCGTTGTTTATACGTGGTGCTCGTGAATGAAAATAGCTCGTATATGAATCGACTTATTATCTAATCTGGTGGCCGTCTGTTTTGCGCCGAAATCTGATAATAACACGCGCACTTTCCCGTGCAAGCCAGCCTTTTTCCACTCGCCCCTGCAACGGCGGTTACACGCCGATAAGACGCCATATTTTCCCCTTCCCGAACGCGCGGGAACGAGAAAGACGAGGCGTATTATAGCTATCGCCGTTTTCTTACTACGTTCTTGCTATAGTAGGGCCATCAGAAACCAGACCGACAGGACATGGCGCATGCTTATTACTATTTCACCCGCAAAAACGCTCGACTACACCAGTCCTTTGGCAACGACGCGTTATACCCAGCCGGAACTTCTGGACTATTCCAGCCAGTTGATTGATGTGTGTAAAAAACTGACGCCGGCACAGATCGCTTCGCTGATGAGCATCAGCGATAAGCTGGCTGACCTGAACGCAGGCCGCTTTAGCGATTGGCAGCCGGATTTCACACCGGAGAACGCGCGTCAGGCGCTGCTGGCGTTTAAGGGCGACGTCTATACCGGATTGGCCGCAGAAGATTTCAGCGAGGATGACTTCGATTTCGCTCAACAGCATCTGCGTATGCTGTCAGGCCTGTATGGCGTGTTGCGCCCGCTGGATTTGATGCAGCCGTATCGGTTGGAAATGGGCACCAGGCTGGAAAATAAAGCCGGTAAAGATCTCTACAGTTTCTGGGGCGACACCATTACTGAAAAGCTGAATCAGGCGTTGCACGATCAAAGCGACGATGTGCTGGTTAATTTGGCATCGGACGAATATTTCAAAGCCGTTAAACCGAAAAAGCTCAATGCCCGTCTGATCAAGCCCGTTTTCCTGGATGAGAAAAACGGTAAGTTCAAGGTAATCAGCTTCTACGCCAAGAAAGCGCGCGGTCTGATGAGCCGTTTCATTATTCAAAACCGCCTGACTCAACCCGAGCAGTTGAAAGCGTTTAATCTGGAAGGTTACTTTTTCGAGGCTGCGGATTCTTCAGCTAACGAGCTGGTTTTCAAGCGCCACGAACAGTAAACATACCCGTCATACTTCAAGCTGCATGTGCGTTGGCTGCGTTCACTCACCCGAATCACTTACCTGAGTAAGCTCATCGGGATTCACTCTCTTGCCGCCTTCCTGCAACTCGAATTATTTAGGGTATAAATAGTACGATAGGCAAAAAAGAAAGGCGGCGAAAACGCCGCCCTTTCAATCGATTTATTCCGGCAGTGACATCAGGAACTCACGCAGCTTCGCGAAATCATCCGGGAAGTTGTGCGACAGCAGATCCAGATCGGCACGCTCAGCTAGCGCTTCTGGCAGATCCAGTTCTTTGCCAAGAATGTCTTCTACGCTTTCCTTGAATTTCGCTGGGTGCGCCGTACCCAAGAACAGGCCGAACTCACCGGCTTGCAGCTGATCGCGCAGCAGACGGTAAGCAATCGCCGCGTGCGGCTCAGAGAGATAGCCTAACGCATCCAGCTCATGCATGGTTTCTTTCGTGGTTTCATCGCTCACTGCGCCAAAGCCCAGCGTTTTCAACTGCCAGTTCTTACGACGGAACAGCTCTTCCACGCGCGGCCAGTTGTTCGGCTGGCTTACGTCCATCGCGTTGGATAACGTTGCCACCGTTTTATTCGGTTCCCAATTTCCGCTGCTCAGGAAACGCGGCACGGTGTCATTGGCGTTGGTCGCTGCGATGAAGCGCTTAATCGGCAGACCCAGCGATTTCGCCAGCAGGCCAGCAGTCAGATCGCCGAAGTTACCACTTGGTACAGAAACCACTAGCTGGTTACGGGCTTCCTGCGGCAGTTGTGCAACGGCTTCAAAGTAGTAGCAAATCTGCGCCAGCAGACGGCTAATGTTGATGGAGTTCGCTGAGTTCAGGCCAATCGCCTTTTTCAGTTCTTCATCATCAAACGCCTTTTTCACCAACGCCTGACAGGCATCGAAATCGCTGTCGATCGCGATGGTGTGAATATTGCCACCCAACGTACAGAACAGTTTTTCCTGCAACGGGCTAATCTTGCCCTGCGGATACAAAATCACAACGCGGACATTTTCCAGACCGTAAAAGGCGTGCGCCACAGCGGCACCAGTATCGCCAGAGGTCGCCGTCAGAATAGTGATTTTCTCGTCGCCAGACACTTCGGTCAGCATTTGCGCCATAAAGCGGCCGCCGAAATCTTTAAAGGCCAGCGTCGGGCCGTGGAACAGCTCCAGCGCAGCAATGTCTTCAGCAACTGGCGCAACGGGTGCCGGGAACGCAAAGGCAGCTTTTACGCGCTCGAACACGGTTTCAGCCGCGATCTCGTCGCCAATATACGCAGACAGAATACGGCTGCTGCGAGTAACGAAATCCAGATCCAGCAGTGCATCAATTTCGGTGCGCTCAAATTCCGGCAGTTCCAGCGGGAAGAACAGCCCTTGCTGGCTACCCAGCCCTTGCTTGATAGCCTGAGCAAAACTGACCTGCTCGTTATGATCTTTAAGGTTGTACAGTTTCATGCGTTATCCCAGTTGTCGTGCGCCAGTCGTATCAAGACGGCAAATATGAACAAAACCTTCATCGTTCTGCAAATAGTTATCCCGCAGCCAGTCGGCTAAGCGCTGTGCGCTTGCCATGTCGTTGCAGACGGAGAATAACGTTGGGCCAGAGCCGGAAATACCGCAGGCCAGCGCCCCGATATCTTCAGCAGCCTGACGAGCGGCCGCAAAGCCGGGCAGCAGTTTCGTACGATAAGGTTCCGCGATGACATCTTTCATCAGTTTCGCCGCCAGCTCAGCCTGTCCGGTATGGCAAGCGTGGATAAAGCCGGCCAGATAGCGGCCGTGGCTGATACAATCTTGACGACGATATTGCGCAGGCAGAATCGCGCGCGCTTCAGCAGTGGAGACTTTAATCCCCGGATACGCCATGACCCACAGCCAATCATCGAATGACGGCACAGGCTGGCTGATGATGCCGTTCTCTTCCAGCATCAGTTGGACGCCGCCAAGGAAACACGGGGCAACGTTATCGTAGTGAACGCTGCCGGAAATGCGCCCTTCCAGCTCACCCATCAGCGTCAGCAGACGGGTATCATCCAGCGGCTTACCGCAAAATTCGTTCATCGCCATCAGCCCAGCGACGACAGAACAAGCGCTGGAACCGAGCCCCGAACCAATCGGCATGTTCTTTTCGAGCGTCATCGCTACTGGCACGGTTTTGCCAATTTCCTGACAGAACAGTTCCCAACATTGATACACAATGTTTTCTTTCGGGTTGTCCGGCAGCTTGCTAACAAAACGCCCTTCATTACGCAGGCTGAACAGATCGGCGGCTTCAACAGAGACGCAATCCCCCAGCAGTGAACCGTCTACTGGCGAGACGGCCGCACCCAGCACATCAAACCCGACGCTGACGTTACCGATTGATGCAGGTGCATACACCTTAACCATAATTATGCTCCCAACTTCCATGACAAGGTGCGCAGCAGATCTGCGAACACACCAGCAGCGGTAACATCGTTACCCGCACCATAACCGCGCAACACGAGCGGCAGTGGCTGATAATAACGGCTGTAGAATGCCAGTGCATTCTCGCCATCTTTGACTTTAAACAGCGGATCGTTGCCGCCAACGGCACTGATCTTGACCTTACAGCGGCCTTCTTCAATCACGCCGACATAGCGCAACACTTTACCTTCATCACGCGCTTGTGCAACACGGCTGGCAAACTCATCGTCTGCCGACGGCAGGCGCTGCATGAAGCTGGCAACATCGCCGGAAGCATCGAAGCTGGCAGGCAGAACAGATTCCACTTCAATATCGCCCAGCTCCAGTTGATAACCTGCTTCACGCGCCAGAATCAGCAGTTTACGCGCTACGTCCATACCGGACAGATCGTCACGCGGATCGGGTTCGGTATAGCCTTTTTCTTTCGCCTGCGTGGTCGCTTCCGACAACGACATGCCTTCATCGAGTTTACCGAAAATAAAGGACAGCGAGCCAGAGAGAATTCCGGTAAAGCGAATCAGCTCATCACCTGCATTCAGCAAATTTTGCAGGTTCTCAATCACCGGCAGGCCTGCACCAACGTTGGTGTCATACAGGAAACGACGACGGGATTTCGCCGCAGCGCTACGCAGTTGGTGATAGTAATTCATCGACCCCGTGTTGGCTTTCTTGTTTGGCGTCACGACATGGAAACCGTCGGCCAGGAAATCCACGTACTGATCGGCCACAGCCTGATTCGACGTACAGTCAACGATCACCGGGTTCAGCAGATGGTACTCTTTAACCAGACGGATCAGACGACCCAGATTAAACGGTTCGCGGGCTTTACCCAGCTCTTCATGCCAGTTTTCCATCGAGATGCCGTTAATATTGGTCAGCATCGCTTTGGAGTTGGCGATCCCGCACACGCGCAGGTCGATATGTTTGTCTTTCAGCCACGGCTGCTGGCGGTGGATCTGATCCAGCAGTGCACCACCTACGCCGCCGACGCCGATCACAAATACGTCAATCACCTGATCGGTGTTAAACAGCATCTGGTGGGCAACACGTACGCCAGTGGTGGCGACATCGTTATTCACCACGACGGAGATAGAACGCTCGGAGGAGCCCTGCGCGATAGCCACGATATTGATATTTGCCGTCGCCAATGCCGAGAACAGACGAGCAGACAGGCCGCGCAGCGTACGCATGCCATCGCCCACCACAGAGAGGATGGCCAGACGCTCCATCACATCCAGCGGCTCCAGCACGCCTTCTTTCAATTCCAGATAGA
This sequence comes from Pectobacterium sp. HCp5_1, assembly GCF_032905925.1. Classification (NCBI taxonomy): domain Bacteria; kingdom Pseudomonadati; phylum Pseudomonadota; class Gammaproteobacteria; order Enterobacterales; family Pectobacteriaceae; genus Pectobacterium; species Pectobacterium sp. HCp5_1. Next base: position 59,498 of record NZ_JAUMIO010000003.1, on the reverse strand, counting down.
ATTCGTCTTCCAGCGTTTTTCTGGCGCGCGCCAGCTCGTTTTGCGATACGCAGAAGCTGATGCTGTATTCGGAAGATGACTGCGTAATCAGAACAACAGAAATACCTGCGCGTGACATCGCGGCAAACACGCGCGCGGCCATACCGACCATACCTTTCATTCCAGGGCCGGATACGTTAATCATCGCCATGTTGTTCAGGTTGGTAATGCCTTTCACCGGATACTGTGTATCCGTGCTGTCCATGCCGATGAGCGTGCCGGGAGCCTGAGGATTTTCGGTGTTTTTGATGAGGCAGGGAATTTGGAACTGGGCGATAGGAGCAATGGTGCGAGGGTGGAGGACTTTGGCGCCGAAATAGGATAGCTCCATCGCCTCCTGATAGGACATCGACTTCAATAATCGAGCGTCCGGCACCTGACGCGGATCGCAGGTATAAACGCCGTCCACATCGGTCCAGATCTCACAACAGTCGGCACGTAAACACGCAGCCAGTACCGCAGCGGAATAGTCAGAGCCGTTGCGGCCCAGCACGACCAGTTCCCCTTTGTCGTTGCCGGCAGTAAAGCCTGCCATCAGGATTACATGATCTTTCGGGATGGCGCTTTCAGCGATGCGGCGAGTCGACTCCGTGATATCCACGGTAGATTCAAGATAGTGTCCCTGCGCCAGCAGCTTCTCGACTGGATTGATAACGGAGACCCCATAGCCACGGGCCTGAAAGACCGCTTCCATGATGGCGATAGACAGTTTTTCCCCCCGGCAGATGATCGCAGCGTTCACGCTATCAGGGCACTGGCCCAGCAGCGCGATGCCGTGCAGAACGTGTTTCAGCTGTGCAAACTCCTGATCCACGAATGCCTTCAGGCGGGCATGGTCAAAGCCGGGTTGAGACGCGGCAAGGCCTTGCAGCAGCGAAGAAAAGATCGTTTCGGCGTCGTTTAAATGAGGCAGGATATCTTGTCCGGCGACGGTTTTCTCAATCATGGCAACCAGATGGTTGGTAATTTTCGCCGGAGCGGACAATACGGTAGCCACCTGTCCCTGGCGCGCGTTGTTCTCGATAATGTCGGCAACGCGTGCAAAACGCTCCGCATTTGCTACTGAAGTCCCGCCAAATTTCAACACTCGCATTTTTATCTGTTCTCCTGAATTTCTGCCAACCAAACGCCGGAAGCGTTTTTTGTATGCCGCTTACAGACGGCGTTGAGGGATAACCTGCCATAAAAAAAAAGCCCGCACTGTTCGGTGCGGGCTTTTTCTGGAATCTTTATATGCGTCAGCCCGCACCGTTACTGGTTGTATCGGTGATGGTAATAATCGTGGTGATCAGGCTGATAGTGCGCATGTTAAAATCGAATCTCATTAGAAGTAGAGTTATCTGCCCTATTAGTTAGGCCAATCGCCCTTTGAAGTCAACGGATTTCTTTTTTTTCTTCTCGCCGAAGGAAAAATCCCTGCCGCTCAACCCACTGCCTAAACAGGAATAAGCCGGACAAACCGTTGTCAAAATACGTGACTCAAGATGTTCGACTGCCAAAAAAGCCATCTCTGCTATCTTATTTCGGCAATCTTTTTTCAATGTCGTGTAGCAACCGATGGAGCATCGCCGTATCGCGTTGCTCTAAACGCCCCAGCCGCTGATGCAGCCAGTCCCGCAGTTTTTCATCGCCCTCAACCGCCAGAGTAACCAAAAGCCGACCCATACGATCGCGTAGCGCCGATAACTGCCCCGCCACCGCTGGCGGTGTCGCTTCCGGTTTGACCTGCATGAGTTCAGCCAATTGGTAACAGTACACCATCACCGCCTGACCAAGGTTCAGCGAGGGATAATCCGCTTTCATCGGCACGCCAGTCAGCACATCCGCCAGTTCGAGCTCTTCATTCGTCAGGCCAACATCTTCCCGACCAAACACCAGCGCCGCAGACGCCATCCATTGAACCTTCTCCTGCAATACACCAGTCAGTTCCGCTGGCGTGCAGTAATAGTGATATTTAGCCCGGCTGCGCGCGGTGGTCGCGACCGTAAAATCGACATCTGCCAGCGCTTCGGCCAGCGTGGAAAACGTCTGTACGTTATCCAGAATATCCCCCGAGCCGTGCGCTACCCAGCGAGCCGCTGGCTCCTGATGTACCGTGCTACCGACAATACGCAAGCTGCTGAACCCCATCGTTTTCATCGCACGAGCAGCCGCCCCGACATTTTCAGCCCGAGCGGGCTCAACCAAAATAATATGAAACTGCATAGACTCCTCAGTATGGGTTACATGCGTTTTGGCAATAGTTCATCTGCTCGCCAAACAACACGACCTTGTAATCGATAACAATTTATTGATGACTACGATTTATTGATAGCGACAATTTGTTGAGTATCACGGTGAAAACTTAACAATAAATCAACAACATTTCCGGCATCAACACAGCCTTCAATAGGAAACATCGGTGAGTCCAAAAAATGGGCGGGAAGATAAAACCCTAAGAAAAATAAGGTAAATTATTTTATTTCAATAAGTTATAAAACTACCAGCGACTGTGTAGCGCCAATTATGATTATTGGCATTTGCTATGCTAAATCGTTCATAAAAAGTGCTAAATTGTGACGTAAACTGGCAATCCTATAAGTGTTTATCACAAAATAGTTAACGTGCTAAAATGAAATTTGATATATGTCAACAGAACCGTAGATTTATCAGCAGGCAAAATCTGTGCTTACTGTTATGTTGCTGTTAATAAGGTTAAACTGTGCGCCACTTTGAGCGCAGTTAAATTAGCGCCACGCTCATCCGCTAGCAGTACCTCTAAGCGGGTAGAGAATGAACACCAGTAACGCATTTACGTACTTGAGTCTGACGTTGAGCGAGAGCGTAGTCTACCTCGATAAGCTCCAGGGAAATACCCGGAATAACTGGCGTTGTAGCCAGCGGGCCAGCAGGGTATGACAGCGACTTCTGTACTTCCGATTTCTATAATTTAAGTTGGCAATTTTAGGTAGCAAACATGCAGACGCCGCACATTCTTATTGTTGAAGACGAGCTAGTAACTCGTAATACCCTCAAAAGCATTTTTGAGGCGGAAGGATACGTTGTTCACGAAGCCACTGATGGCGCAGAAATGCACCATATTTTGTCCGAGAACGACATCAATCTGGTGATCATGGACATCAACCTGCCAGGAAAGAACGGCCTGTTGCTGGCACGTGAATTGCGCGAGCAAGCCACCGTTGCCTTGATGTTCCTCACCGGCCGCGACAATGAAGTCGATAAGATCCTCGGTCTGGAAATCGGTGCAGATGACTACATCACCAAACCGTTCAACCCACGTGAACTGACGATCCGCGCACGTAACCTGCTGTCACGCACCATGAATCTGGGCAGCGGCACGGAAGAGCGTCGTCTGGTGGAAAGCTATCGTTTCAACGGCTGGGAACTGGACATCAATAGCCGTTCTCTGATTAGCCCGGCTGGTGAACAATACAAGCTGCCGCGCAGTGAATTCCGCGCCATGCTGCACTTCTGCGAAAATCCAGGCAAGATTCAATCCCGTGCAGAACTGCTGAAGAAAATGACGGGCCGTGAGCTTAAGCCGCACGACCGCACTGTTGACGTCACCATCCGTCGTATCCGCAAGCACTTTGAATCTACAGCCGATACGCCGGAAATCATCGCGACGATCCACGGTGAAGGCTACCGCTTCTGCGGCGATCTGGAAAATTAATTCTCCTCAGCCGGAGCAGGCTTCTGTTCCGGCTGTTTTCCCTTCTTACCGCACGTTATTCACTCTTTCCCCACGGCATAACCGGCACCGCGCTCAACGCATTCTTCGGCGATCCATCGACTAAACGATCGGAGTAAGCAAGATAGATCAGCGAATTGCGCTTTTGATCGTAAAATCGAACAACCTGCAATTTCTTAAAAACCAGCGATGTTCTTTTCTGGAACACCACAGATCCGCGATCGCCGCCGTTTTTAATTTTATCGGACAGCGTAATCGGCCCAACCTGCTGACAGGAAATAGCGGCGTCCGACGTGTCTTCCGCCAGCCCTAACCCGCCTTTGATTCCGCCCGTTTTGGCGCGGCTAATGTAGCAGGTCACGTTTGATACATCCGGATCGTCAAACGCTTCCACTACGATCTTATGATCCGGCCCCAGCAGTTTAAAGGCCGTATCGACAGATCCCACTTCTTCCGCACTGACAACGCCGGCGGTGGACAGCAATAGCAGACCCGCTCCCATGATGCGCTTTATGTTCATATTCCAGGTCCTGTGACAATTCATAACAAACGATTAATAACCACAATTAAAAAGGGGATGAGCAAAATAAACCGCTATAATCTCCCTCCTTATCCAAATTACCTGCGGAACATTTTCAAAAATCTTCGGCAGTACCAAAGTGAAAATATTGCTATGATGCGGGATCTCAATACGCTCGCGCTCAATGTGTTTGATGAGGAAGATTATGGATCAAGCCGGTATCATACGTGACTTGCTTAACTGGCTGGAAAGCCATCTCGACCAGCCGCTGTCACTCGATAATGTGGCGGCGAAAGCGGGTTATTCCAAGTGGCATCTGCAAAGAATGTTCAAAGATGTGACGGGCCATGCCATTGGTTCATATATCCGAGCGCGGAGATTGACCAAAGCGGCGGTTGCACTCTGTCTGACCAGTCGCCCTATCCTTGATATTGCCCTGCAATACCGTTTTGATTCACAACAGACTTTTACCCGCGCGTTCAAAAAACAGTTTGCACAAACGCCAGCGTCCTATCGTCGTTCCGATAACTGGAACACTTTTGGCATTCGTCCGCCGATCCGGCTTGGTGCGTTTACCCTGCCACAGCCGCAGTTTGTCACCCTGCCAGAAACACAGTTGCTTGGGCTAACGCAAACCTATACCTGTCGTCTGGAACAGATTTGTAATTTCCGTACGGAAATTCGCGTCCACTATTGGCGTCAGTTTTTGGGAGAAACCCGCTGCGTCCCACCGGTGCTTTACGGGCTACATCATTCACAGCCGAGTAAAGAGAAAGACGACGAGCACGCAGTGCTCTACACCACCGCGCTGGAGCCGCAGTATCTGCCTGATGATATCCACACGGGCGAACCCATCACACTACCGGGCGGCGACTACGCGATGTTCGTGTTTGACGGCCCGACAGACGAGCTACAGGATTTTATTATCAGCCTGTATGACACCTGCCTGCCGACCTTCCAGCTCACGCGCCGTAAAGGGTTCGACGCCGAGCGTTTTCACCCTAGTCGCGATACAGACGGGGAAATACCCGACATCATCCGCTGCGAGTATTTTATCCCCATCCAACATCCAGAACCGCTCTCAGCGCTGTAACTCATCCAGTGCCGGAATATCCAAATGCGAAATATCTCCGGCCGTTTCCACCACCCATCCCGGTGCCAGCCACGGGCTTTGCTGATAATCAATGCGCGACAGGGAGCAGTTGCGTAGGCGCAGTCGCCGTTCGGCCGATGCGGGTAACCCCAGAACCGTACTCAGCAAGCACCCCAGCGCCATACCGTGGCTAACCAGCAAAGGACGACTTCCCGCGGGCAACGCCAGACAACGTTCCAGAACGCCGTGCATGCGCAATGCCACATCAACCATCGACTCACCTTCTGGGATGCGGCCATCGGGCGTGCCATCCACCAGCCCTTTACGCCATTTTTCTTCCTCGGCGGTCAGCGAATCCAAATCGCGGGCTTCTAAGACGCCCATGTTCAATTCACGTAACCCGGGCTCCAGGATTATCTGGCAATCACCACAAGATTTAGCGATGATTTCTGTCGTCTGACGCGTTCTTCCGAGATCGCTGGTAAAAATATGCGTAATCCCTAACGTCCTGATTCGTCCAGCAACTTGCTGTGCCTGTTGCTCACCTCTTGGCGTCAGCGCACTGTCCGATTGACCTTGAATACGTCGAGCCACATTCCATTCTGTTTCGCCGTGGCGAACAAGATATACCTGTAACATGGTTATTTTCCGTTATACTGCGTCAAATTAACTAAAGGTACGAAACTGTTATGTATCACGTTGTTGCTGCAACTACCAACCCGGCAAAGATTAAGGCTATTACTCTGGCATTCACCGATGTCTTTGGTGCAGAAAACTGCCGCATCGAAGGCGTTGACGTCGACAGTGGCGTCCCACGCCAGCCTCTCGGCTCTCTCGAAACCCGTACAGGCGCCAGAAACCGCGTCATGATGGCACGCCAGGTGCGACCAGAAGCCGATTTTTGGGTCGGTGTCGAAGCAGGCATTGAAGAAAGCATGACGTTCGCCTGGATGGTGATCGAAAACGCCCACCTGCGTGGCGAATCACGTTCTGCAAGCCTGGTTCTTCCAGAAAGTATATTACATGGTATCCGTGAAGGGCGGGAATTAGGCGATGAAATGGAGCGTTTGACGGGCGTTCAGAATATCAAACATAAAGGTGGTGCCATCGGCGTCTTTACCGACGGCAAATTGTCACGCACCAGCGTGTACCATCAGGCGCTGCTGCTGGCACTGGTGCCGTTCCATAATCCGATCTATCAGATTCCCGTACAGGCAGCAAAACCGTAACGGCTACGCGTCGTCACTCAACGGCTTATCTGCCGACAGCAACTGCGCTTCCAGCCAGCTTTTTAACGCGGGGGGCGCGGCTTTCAGACTGTTTGAACCGCGCGTAATCGTCGCAATTCCCGCACCTAACTCGCTTTTCAGCTCACGCTGGCTCATTTCACCCCGCATTAGCTCCTGTATAATTCGCACCCGCGTTCCTAACGCTGTACGCTCATCCGGCGTCAGCAGGAGTTGAAGCAGCGGCAATTGAAGATCCTCCGCAATAGACTGCTGCAATAGCGCGACAAAGCGTAACCAATGCTCATTGTCTTGTTCAGAAAGTGCCGGGTCGATAAGCGATAACGGAGTCATAACGGGCTGCCATACTATTTAACTAGTACAGCAGCATAACACAATTTCAGGCAACGAGCGCAACGCCACGTCTCAATAACGCCGCTGCCATTCCGCATCCGTCAGCACACTGGCTGGCTGATTCAGGAAATAGCGATAGAAGACGTCATACGCCAGCACATTTTTCACGTAACCCCGTGTTTCCGAGAACGGAATACTTTCGATAAACGCAACGGGATCGATGCGCCCAGCGCTGTTCCTTAACCAGGTATTCACACGCGACGGCCCGGCATTGTAAGCCGCGGAAGACAGAATGCGGTTACGGCCGAATGTCTGGTACACGTACTCCAGGTAGTTCGTTCCCAACAGGATATTGGTTTCGGGATCGAACAGTTGGCTGCTGTTCGTATAGAACGTGATATTACTCATTTTGGCCGTATGCTGCGCCGTCGCGGGCATCAACTGCATCAGGCCCGATGCACCTACCGGAGAACGTGCTTTCGGGTTCCAGGCGCTTTCCTGACGAGCAATTGCCATTGCATAGCTCTGGCTGATGCCTTTCCCCTGTGTTTCACGGCGGAATTCATCGTTCCAGGCCAGCGGGAAACGCTCTTCCAGATGATCCCACAGCTTCGCGACAATCGTCGCCTGCACGCTCAAATCCGCCCAGCGCTGTTCAAACGCATAGCGAGCCAGTGCTTCCTGCTGCGGTTTGCTGCGATTCGCCACCAGCCCGACCCATTCGCTGCGCGCCAGATTATCCATCTGCCAGAACATCAACTCCCGCACGCGGGTGATTTCCGGTAGCTGAGACAAAGAAGGATCCGGTTTCACCGCCGCCATGATAGTCATGGGATAGCGCTCGTTCAGTTTCTGCGCCGCCGCCATCGGATAGAACCCGCGTTCCTGCATCAGGCTGCGTAATAGCGTCTCGCCTTCCTGCCGTTTGCCCTGATCCAATAGCACTATCGCACGCCAGTAGCGCCATTCGTCTTTCTGTAACGCATCCGCGGGTAAACGCGCCATCCAGCTCGTTAACCCCTGACGATCGCCGGCTCCCAGCGCCATACGTACACGGCGTTCCAGCAACGTGGTCGACGTGCTCTGCCGCACCACGCCATCCCGCCACTGTGCCTGTTCTGGCGTAGCATCGTTGCCCATCAAACGCCAGGCAATGGTTTCTTCCATCCCCTGACGTTCTGCTGCGCTCATTTTCTGCAAACGGGCAATGACTGGCAGCATCGAGCGGGCATTATCAGCATCCTGACGCGCCGTGCGCGTAAAGGCCGAGAGTGTGACTTTACGCGTAAAATCCGTCGGTCCGACGGTACGGGCGAAGCTCTCCAGCGAATTCGGATCGTTCTGGAGTTTCAGCAGCGCATCGCCCATCGTTTTATAATCGTCGGGTAACTGCTTGATGAGATAGCTCACCAGACTGCTGCTACCTTCGTCCATCGCCAGACGCGCGCGTTCCAGCGTCGTCAGCGGCGTCTGTTCGCCGGCCTGCTGCCAGACGGAGAAGAGTTTATCGCACACGGTAGGGAGCGAACGCCCTGTCAGCCAGATATCCCGCGTGGCTTCCCACACGCCCTGACGCTGACCGGTTGCCCACTGGGCGTAATAAAAGTTACAGCGGGCGCTGACCGGCTTCGGCGGCTGGGGGCTAAATGCCAGCAGCCCAATCCAGTCCTGACGGCGCGCCAGTTCATTCACAAAGCTGGTCGTCAGGTTACGGGCGGGCGGCAACGTCGGGTGCGTTGCCATAAACTGCTTCACCTGCGTCGCACTGACCTGACTCAGATCCTGCGTGAGCGAACGGTATTCAAGATAAGGATAAAGTGGGTAACTGCGCAGCGTCGGCATCAGCTGCGCGACCGTGTCCATCTGGTTGCTGTCCCATGCTTGCTTAACCTGCTGATAGCGCTGACGCTGTTCGTCCAGAGAATCCGCCAGCGCATGGCCGGAAATCCCAGCCAGACATATCGCCGAAACGGCGTACCACCAATGACCCGCTTTTCTCACCTGCATTAACCTCATCCGTTATCGAACTTGCTATCGGCATCCTTCATCGTATCGATACCCCTATCCTATACCCAAAATAATTCGAGTTGCGTGAAGGCGGCAACCGCATGAATCCCCAGGAGCTTACTCAGGTAAGTGACTGGGGTGAGTAAGGACAAATTGGCTAAGCCAATTTGAACGCCGCTTGCGGCGGCCCTTCAGGGCGAGGCTCAGAGATGAGCCGAGTATTGCCAACGCACAAGCAACTTGAAGTATGACGGATAATCGGGCAGCTCCAGTGTGGCACATCATGCCAGACAACGATATGCCGATCCGCAAACCGATTCTGAAATTCATCACGCGGGCCTACGTCTCAGATCGGCCATGGCAAATCGCCGGATAGCTGGGATCGCGGGCTGAAACCCGCTACACTTCATACTTAGAATAATCGATCCGCTGCCGGGGTATTTCCCAGGCTGCACCACTGAGTATTAAGTAGCGCAGTGCTACATATGGTCACCCGCTTATGGTGACAAATCATAGAGATAAGAGAGAGGCGAAGTCGCAACGTGGCTCAATATGTTTATACCATGCATCGCGTCGGTAAGGTCGTACCGCCGAAGCGTCACATTCTGAAAAACATCTCCCTCAGTTTTTTCCCCGGTGCCAAGATCGGCGTGCTGGGTCTGAACGGAGCCGGTAAATCAACGCTGTTGCGTATTATGGCTGGCATTGATACGGACATCGAGGGCGAAGCTCGCCCACAACCTGGAATCAAAATCGGCTATTTGCCGCAGGAACCGCAGTTAAACACGGAGCACACCGTACGTGAATCTGTGGAAGAAGCGGTGTCTGAGGTCGTCACCGCGTTGAAGCGTCTTGACGAAGTCTATGCGCTGTATGCTGACCCGGATGCAGACTTCGATAAATTGGCCGCCGAACAAGGCCGACTGGAAGAAGTCATTCAGGCGCACGACGGCCATAATCTGGACAACCAGTTAGAGCGTGCCGCCGATGCGCTGCGCTTGCCGGAGTGGGATGCGAAAATCGCTACCCTGTCCGGGGGTGAACGTCGCCGCGTGGCACTGTGCCGTCTGCTGCTGGAAAAGCCGGACATGCTGCTGCTCGACGAACCAACTAACCACCTGGATGCCGAATCGGTAGCCTGGCTGGAGCGCTTCCTGCACGACTTCGAGGGCACCGTGGTGGCGATTACCCACGACCGTTACTTCCTCGATAACGTCGCAGGCTGGATTCTGGAGCTAGACCGCGGCGAAGGGATTCCGTGGGAAGGCAACTACTCTTCCTGGCTGGAGCAGAAAGATCAGCGTCTGGCACAGGAAGCCTCTCAGGAAGCGGCACGCCGTAAATCCATTGAGAAAGAGCTGGAGTGGGTGCGTCAAGGCGCTAAAGGCCGTCAGTCGAAAGGTAAGGCACGTCTGGCACGCTTTGAAGAGCTGAACAACACCGAATACCAGAAACGTAACGAAACCAACGAACTGTTTATTCCACCAGGTGCTCGCCTCGGCGATAAAGTGGTGGAAGTCACCAACCTCAGCAAGTCTTACGGCGAACGTCAGCTCATCGACGGACTCTCTTTCTCCGTACCGAAAGGCGCGATTGTCGGCATTATCGGCCCGAACGGTGCCGGTAAATCGACCCTGTTCCGCATGATGTCCGGTCAGGAACAGCCGGATGGCGGCTCGATTGAGCTGGGTGAAACGGTGAAACTGGCGTCAGTTGACCAGTTCCGTGACGCGATGGATAACAGCAAAACCGTCTGGGAAGAAGTGTCTGGCGGGCAGGACATCATGCGTATCGGCAACACCGAAATGCCAAGTCGTGCTTACGTTGGCCGTTTCAACTTCAAAGGGGTTGATCAGGGCAAACGCGTTGGCGAGCTGTCCGGTGGTGAACGCGGTCGTCTGCATCTGGCGAAGCTGTTGCAGGTCGGCGGCAACGTGCTGCTTCTCGATGAACCAACCAACGACCTGGATATCGAAACCCTGCGCGCGCTGGAAAACGCCCTGCTGGAATTCCCAGGCTGTGCCATGGTGATCTCGCATGACCGTTGGTTCCTCGACCGTATCGCAACACACATTCTGGATTATCAGGATGAAGGTAAAGTGGAATTCTTCGAAGGTAACTTTACCGAATACGAAGAATACAAGAAGCGTACGCTGGGTGCTGATGCGCTGGAACCACACCGCATCAAATACAAGAAGATCGCTAAATAAGCCATCATCTAACGTGATAAAACAAATGGCCCGCAAATTGCGGGCCATTTTTCTTTCCAATACGGCTTCACTTATCCGATCAGAACGTTTCCCAGTTTTGACTATCGCTGCCTTTGCTGCTGGCTCCGGCGAGCGCCATCGCTGGCGCTAAGCGCGGTTGCGGTGCCGCCTTCGGTAAGGACGACTTCAGTCTCTGAGCCACGCCAGCCAGCTTGAATACCGCGACAGCCTGCGTTAAACGCGCAGCCTGCTCTTCAAGTGAAACGGCCGCCGCCGAGGCTTCCTGTACCAGCGCCGCATTCTGCTGCGTCGCGCTATCCATTTCAGACACGGCCTGACTCACCTGCCCGATGCCACGGCTCTGTTCGTCAGAAGCGGAAGCAATTTCTCCCATGATGTCGGTCACGCTGACAACCGCACGGACAATCTCACCCATGGTTGTACCCGCCTGGGACACAAGCCCAGAGCCCGTTTCCACCAGCCGACTCGATTCGCCAATCAGCCCTTCAATCTCTTTCGCTGCCTGTGCGCTGCGCTGCGCCAGGCTACGGACTTCACCCGCCACCACGGCAAAACCACGCCCTTGTTCACCCGCCCGCGCTGCTTCTACCGCCGCGTTCAGCGCCAGAATGTTGGTCTGGAAAGCGATGCTATTAATAACGGACGTGATTTCGGAAATGCGTTTTGAGCTTGTAGAAATGTCCAGCATGGTATCCACCACGCCTTGCACAATTTGTCCGCCCTTCTCCGCTTTTTCAGAGGCATTTTTTGCCAACTGGCTGGCGTGATGGGCATTGTCAGAGTTCTGTTTCACCGTCGCGGTCAGCTGTTCCATGCTCGCGGCGGTTTCCTCCAGCGCGGCCGCCTGCTGCTCGGTACGCGAAGAGAGATCGACGTTACCCGCCGTAATTTCTGACGACCCTTGATAGATCGAATCCGCACCTTCGCGCACGATCGTCACCGTATCTGTCAGCTCCGCCTGCATGTTCTGGATATTCGTTCCCAGAATGCCGATTTCATTACGTCCCATCGCCATCGGCGGCTGCGTCAAATCACCCGCCGCGATCTTCTGGATACGATCAACCAGTCTGTTGACCGGCGCGAGGATCACATTGCGCACCATGATATAAGCCATGATCGCCATAATGATCGACAGGACAAATGAACCTGCCATCATCCAGTAACCCAGCTTGGCATTATCCGCCGCACGATGATTGATATCCTGCGCAGCTTGCGTGAGTTCATTCACTTTCTTGCGTACTGGAACACTGAACGCTTCATCTAACTGACGGGCCAGCGTGCTTTCCAACGTGATCGTATCTTCAAATTCCCCGTCGTTTGTCGCTTTCTGCATAGCCAGAATCGCGTTATCACGGTAGTTGGCGTATGCCTTAAGAATCTCGTCATCCAGCGCGTTTTCGCTCTCCAGTTTGTCTGGACGCGCGATATATTCATCCAGACGCTTCTGTGAGGCTCTGACTCGACCCGCAGCCTGGTCTGAAGCGGATTTAAAGACCTCATGATCGCTAATACGGTTTGCTGCACCCGCCTGAATAAGCAGCAATCTGGCAACGCGCAGTTGATCGAGGCTACTGCTAATACCAGCGCGGATATCAGACAATTCATTAGCCTTATCCAATGAATCATTACTTTGCTTTAAAAAATAGCTCGCTGTGCCAATAGAAAGCGCAAATAAAATCAGGATAATTGAAAAAAGAGTAATAAATAACGAAACGAGACGTATATTGTTGATGTAACTCAACTTCTCTTTTTGAACAGACATCGGTTGCATTCTCATTTTCACCATCACTGGTCTACATTATCTCTGCCATTGCTGGTGCGGCAGAGCCCAGATATCACTGTGACAATAATGTCACGCAGGACAAACCTTTCATAAGAAAGTCAAAAGGAACCACGATTGTTATCGGCATTTTCAGTCTAAAACGTACCTAAAATAAGTTGATGGAAATCACGTTTCAATAAAAATTAAAAAATATCCGTAAAAATGAAACAAAAATATTATAGGTACGACAATCCCTACTGCTTTTTCAAAAACGTTGAGTAATCATCCAACGCGCGATGCTGTAAAACAAAGTCGATAAAACACGCCAATGCGGGCGAATTCAGCTTGCGGCTGGGGTACACCAGATAAAGCTCGTTGGCTTCCACCTGCCAATCCGGCAAGACCCTGACCAGTTTTCCAGATACCGCTTCATCCAGACAGAGAAAATCCGGCAATAGCGTAATCCCCGCTCCCGCAATCGCGCACTCACGGGCGTAAAGCAGGTTATCCGTAATATGCGAATCGGGGAGTAACCAGCGATAGAGTTCCGAACCGCGATGCAGGAGCCACTCCGTCCAGGCATGATGCGCAATACAGCGGTGTTGCTGGAGCTGTTGTGGATGAAGTAGTGCCGAGTGCCGCGCCAGATAGTCAGGCGATGCCAGCAAGTATCGCGGGGTTTGCCCAAGCGAACGCCCAATCAGTGAAGAGTCATGCGGTTTACCGGTGCGAAAAGCGACATCAAAACCCTCCTGCACCAGATCGATCACATCGTCTGAAATCAGCACATCCAGTGATACCGCCGGAAAGTGCTGCTGAAACTCGGCGGTGAGCCGCGCCAGCAGCGTAGAACCTAATCCTGCCGGGCTGGTGATGCGCAGCCGCCCGCTGGGGTTATCACGCAGGCGCTGTATGGCAAGATCGGCACGCTCGCTGGCTTGCAGCATCTCCTGACAGTGAATCAGGTAGCGCTCACCGGCAAACGTCAGATTGAGCTGGCGTGTGGTTCGGTTCAGCAATCGCAGGCCAATCTGCTGTTCAAGCTGGCTAATGCGCAGGCTCAGGCTGGATTTTGCCAGCCCCGCTTTTCGCGCCGCCTGTGTAAAACTGCCACACTCGGCCACCAGCGCAAACAGCGCCATATCCTGCAATTGCTTAAACATAATTGTTCACTCCAGACGAACACTGCATTATTTATTGTCCATCTTATCAGCCCTATCTCTGTGTTCTACACTTGGTTTTATTCAAAAACATGTCTTATTCACAAGACCGCATTCTGAAAATAATGAGGAACAGACCATGACCGCTCATGCGATAGCCGTTGATCCACAACAGCCAGAAAATTTCATTGCCATCACGCAGGATATTCCCGAGCCCGGTGAATACGATCTGTTGGTCGGTGTAAAAGCCATTTCCGTCAATCCGGTGGATACCAAAGTTCATGCTGGGTTACGTCAGAATGGATTACAGCAGCCACGAATTCTCGGCTGGGATGCCAGCGGCGTCGTGCTGAAAATCGGCAGCGCGGTTAACAACATTCAGGTCGGCGATGAAGTCTGGTACGCCGGCGATATCACCCGCCCCGGCAGCAACACCACCCATCAGTTAATTGATTCACGTATCGTGGCACATAAGCCGGTGTCGCTAGACTGGGCAGCGGCGGCCGCACTGCCGCTCACGGCGCTAACCGCCTGGGAAGGCTTATTCGAGCATTTGAAAATACAGCAGGCCGACAGCAACAAAACGCTGCTGATTATCGGCGGTGCAGGCGGCGTAGGGTCCCTCGCGATTTCTCTGGCGGCATTGCGCAGTTCGGTAAATATCATCGCCACAGCGTCACAGCCTGACTCGGCAGAGTGGTGCCGCCAGCGCGGTGCCCATAAGGTCGTGGATTACCGTAATCTGGTCGAGTCTCTGGAAAAAGAAGGGATCAAACAGGTCGATTACATTTTCTGCCTGAACGACACGGACGGCCATTGGGATGCCATCAGCAAACTGATCGCGCCGATGGGACACATCTGCACCATCGTGGAAAACAAAAATCCGCTCGACCAAACGGCGCTGAAACTCAAAAGCGCAGCGCTGCACTGGGAATTAATGTTTACCCGCAGCATGTTCACCACGCCGGATATCGCGGAACAGGGGAATATTTTACACGAAGTCGCACAGCTGGTTGATGCAGGAAAACTTCAGGGAACCGCCAGCGAAACGCTGCAAGGGCTAACGGTAGATACGCTGAAGCAGGCTCACGGCAAAGTGCTGGAAGGGCATATGCGCGGCAAGATCGTTATCGCGCTTTAAAAACGCAACCAGCCCCAAAAGGGGCTGGCTGTTTATTCACTGATTAAAACGAATCAGAACAGCAGACGGGCACGAATGGTGCCTGGAATGGCCTTCATCAGTTGCAGTGCCGTTTGCGCACCGTCAGTTTCGACGTCAATGACCACGTAACCAATTTCAGGTGTCGTTTGCAGATACTGCGCGGCGATGTTAATGCCCTGCTCAGCAAAGATCTGGTTAATTTTGGTAATCATGCCAGGACGGTTTTCATGGATGTGCAGCAGACGGCTGGCACGAACGCCATGAACAGGCAGCGACACTTCCGGGAAATTCACCGCAGACAGCGTAGAACCGTTGTCTGAATATTTCGCCAGTTTTCCAGCGACTTCATCACCGATATTTTCCTGCGCTTCCTGCGTGGAACCACCGATGTGCGGCGTCAGCAGAACGTTGTCAAACTCGCACAGCGGCGACAGGAACGGATCGCTGTTGGTTGCTGGTTCCTGTGGGAATACGTCAATCGCCGCGCCGGACAAATGCTTGCTGCTCAACACGTCGCACAACGCTGGAATATCAACTACGGTACCACGAGCGGCGTTAATCAGGATTGAGCCCGGCTTCATCAGCGCCAGCTCTTCCGCACCCATCATGTTATACGTGCTTTCATTTTCCGGCACGTGCAGGCTCACCACGTCGCTCATATTCAGCAAATCAGACAGGTGACGCACCTGCTGAGCATTGCCCAGCGGCAATTTACTTTCGATATCATAGAAGTAAACGTGCATACCGAGGCTTTCAGCCAAAATACCCAACTGCATACCGATATGGCCGTAGCCGATGATCCCCAGCTTTTTACCGCGCGCTTCAAACGAGCCCACAGCCAGCTTGTGCCAGATACCACGGTGCGCTTTCGCGTTGGCCGCCGGGATACCACGCAGCATCAGCAGCATTTCGCCGATCACCATTTCTGCCACGGATCGGGTATTGGAAAAAGGTGCGTTAAATACCGGGATACCACGCTTGGTCGCGGCCGACAGCTCAACCTGATTAGTCCCGATACAGAAACACCCTACCGCGATCAGTTTTTCCGCAGCAGCAAAAATCTCTTCTGTCAGATGGGTACGCGAGCGGATACCCACAAAATGCGCATCGCGGATGGAGGCTTTCAACGCCTCAGGCTCCAGCGCACCTTTATGGAACTCGATGTTGGTGTAACCCGCTGCACGCAGGTTATCCAGCGCGCTCTGATGCACGCCTTCCACTAACAGAAACTTAATCTTGTCTTTTTCCAATGATACCTTTGCCATTTCCCGACCTTATTTTCAGACTTCAAATGTGACAGAGTGCTCAATAGCTTCTGCCAACATAACAAAAATTACGCAGTCAGCAATACAAACGATTGCTTCGCCCAAATCGCGCCACAGAGGAGCGCGCCTGATTTATGGCAAAAAATATTGCCAAAGATGTGCATCGCCATATCGACGATAAATAAAATAAGAAAATGTGATATTAAGTACCAAAAATGAGCCGTTAACTAAATGGATTTTTTTAGCTAAAAAATTTCTGACGTGGGGGTTCACCACGCCAGAACGATCGCGCACTCATTTAACGACGGTTTTTACACCCTCAGCCGTACCGACTAACGCAACATCCGCACCGCGGTTGGCGAACAGCCCAACGGTTACGACGCCAGGGATACCATTAATGTGGTTTTCTACCGCGACCGCATCCATGATATTCAGGTTGTGTACATCAAGAATGACGTTGCCGTTATCCGTCAGCACGCCCTGACGATAGACTGGCTGCCCGCCCAACTTCGCCAGTTCACGCGCCACGTAAGACCGCGCCATCGGGATAACTTCAACCGGCAGCGGGAATTTACCCAGCACATCAACCTGTTTAGATGCATCGACAATGCAAATGAACTGACGCGACATTGCCGAAATAATTTTCTCGCGGGTCAGCGCTGCACCACCGCCTTTGATCATCTGCATGTGGCCGTTGATCTCATCCGCGCCATCCACGTAGACATCCAGCGAATCCACATCATTCGCGTCAAAAACCGGGATACCCAGACTTTTCAACTTTTCCGTTGAGGCATCCGAGCTGGAAACCGCGCCCTTGATTTGATGTTTTATCGAACCCAGCGCATCAATAAAGTGTGCTGCCGTCGATCCGGTTCCTACTCCCACAATGGTGTCGGGACGGACGTAGTCGAGCGCTGCCCATCCCACTGCTTTTTTCAGTTCATCTTGCGTCATAATCTGCTTCTGGCCTGTAGAATCGATATACGAAAACGTGTGCGTATTATAGAACATGCACGTTGGGGAAAGCGTGCAAATTCACTTCATCGCCGATGCATTATTTCATGCGTACCATTTCACACATACCGTGCTGAATCGTGATTGCGCACAACAGCCAAAATAAGATTTCTGCATGGCAAATCTGCAAAATGTGGCATAGTGAAAAAAAACAGACTCATTCAGAGGATTTTGACTTTCATGAAACGCCCGGACTATCGAACGCTTCAGGCTCTGGATGCCGTCATCCGCGAGCGTGGTTTTGAACGCGCGGCCCAAAAACTGTGTATTACCCAATCTGCCGTTTCACAGCGTATTAAACAATTGGAAAACCTGTTCGGCCAGCCGCTATTAGTCAGAACCATCCCGCCTCGCCCAACGGAACAAGGGCAGAAACTGCTGGCTCTGCTTCATCAGGTCGAGCTGCTGGAAGAAGAGTGGCTGGGCAATGAAACCAACAGCGATATCCCGCTACTGCTGTCGCTGGCGGTGAACGCCGACAGTCTGGCAACCTGGCTGCTACCTGCGTTACAGCCGGTGCTGGTCGATTCACCGATTCGTCTTAATTTGCAGGTAGAAGATGAAACGCGCACGCAGGAAAGGCTGCGTCGGGGTGAAGTGGTCGGTGCGGTGAGTATTCAGTCTCAGCCGCTGCCAAGCTGTCTGGTAGATAAACTGGGTGCGCTGGACTATCTGTTTGTCGCATCGCCGACCTTTGCCGCCCGCTATTTCCCGAATGGCGTGACGCGCTCGGCGCTGCTGCGTGCACCGGCGGTCGCCTTCGACCATCTGGATGATATGCATCAGGCCTTTTTACAGCAGAATTTTGATTTGTCACCTGGCAGCGTTCCCTGCCATATCGTGAATTCGTCGGAAGCGTTTGTACAGCTAGCGCGTCAAGGCACGACCTGCTGCATGATCCCGCATCTGCAAATCGAAAGAGAGCTTGCCAATAACGAGTTAATCGACCTGACGCCAGGACTGTTTCAGCGCCGGATGCTCTACTGGCACCGCTTCGCGCCGGAAAGCCGGATGATGAGGAAAGTGACGGACGCCCTGCTCTCGCACGGTCATCAGGTACTGCGGCAGTCATAACGTACTGAGATAGTAAAAAATAGAGAGTAAAAAAATAACAGGCCTGTCTGAGCAGGCCTGTTGGTATCATCAATGGTTTACGCAGCCCTATTTCCGCATGAGCGTTACTGCGTACGCTGTAGCTCAAACACCACATCCACCTGATCGTCAAAGTGAATGGTTTGCTGTTCATAGGTTTGTGCTGCTTCGCTTTGCACCGCGGCATCTGCCGTTTTAAACATCCGTGCCATTGGCATCGGCTGATAGTTAGCAACGTGATAGCGAACGCTGTAGATCGGCCCCAGCTTGGCGTTGAAGCCCTGCGCCAGCGCTTCCGCCTGACTCGTCGCCTGCTCGATGGCTTTCTTACGCGCTTCATCACGATAGGTTTCTGGATTAGCAACGCCTAATTCTACCGTGCGAATCTCATTCAGCCCCGATTTCAGCGCCCCATCCAGCAACTCGTTCAGTTTGTCTAACTGGCGCAGCGTGACTTCCACCTGACGCACCGCACGATAGCCTTTCAGCACCGAACCACCTGTTTTCAGATAGTCATATTCTGGCTGCGTACGTAAATTGGCGGCATTAATATCTTTTTTCTCAATGCCATTTTTACCCAGAAAATCAAAATATTGTGCAACGCGGGCATCGACCTGCTTTTTCGCTTCCGCCGCATCCTTCGATGACACGCTCACTTCAATCGCCAGACGCGCGATATCCGGTGTCGCATCTACGCTGGATGTCCCTGACGTCACGATATGCGGGCCATCCGGCAATTCCGCAGCCTGCGCGGCTATCGACACACCGCCCAGTCCTATCGCAGCGGCCAACGCCAGTGCATTGAGCTTCATCATACCTCGCTTCACACTCTCTCCTTACTTATGTTTCGTCACGCATGCTGCTCGCAGACTACCTGTATCAATAGATCGTCTGTATCAATAGATTGTCCGTATCAATAGATTGTCTGTGCCAACACGGTATCTTCCAGAATGAAAGAGACAAGACGGATTGCTTTACCGACCAACATAACGCATTACCAACTCCACACAATATAGGTGAATTTCTGAAACACAGCGTAAGGTGAGGTTATTTATTTCCAACCATCATTGCCAACCGTGACGCGCCAGCTGCAAAGCAATGCCCCACATCACTACACCGACAAAAAAGTTGATGACCCGCTGTACCCGCGGCGTATTCAGCCAAGGTGCCAGCCAGGAGGCCAATAGTGCCAGCGCAAAGAACCAGGTGAAGGAAGCCGTCATCGTCCCTAGCGCAAACCAGCTGCGGGCATCGTCCGCAAACTGGCTACCCAGACTCCCTAGCACCACAAAGGTATCCAGATAGACATGCGGATTAAGCCAGGTCACCGCCAGCATGGTAGCAATAATGCGCCAGCGGCTTTGTTTCATCACTTCGGCGCTGGCGAGGGCAATATTCTTGCTGAAGGCCGTTTTCATCGCTCCCCAGCCAAACCAGAGCAGAAACGCTACACCGCCCCAGGTCACCGCCCCCAACAGCAGTGAAGACTGGCTAAGCAACGCGCTACCGCCAAAAATGCCGGCAGCAATCAGCACCATATCGCTCAAGGCACATAACAGCGCCACCATCAGGTGATACTGCCGGCGAATTCCCTGATTCATCACAAACGCATTCTGTGGCCCCAGAGGCAGAATCATCGCCGCCCCCAACAGAACGCCCTGTAAATACACCGCCCACATACTTCTCTCCTGCATCATTTGTTGTTATCGCGGGGGAGTGTATGGAAGCCGATAAGATAAGTGAAATTGAATATTCTAACGCTACATTAGCTAAGCTAATGTGCTGAAGGCAGAGGAAGTCCCTGTCGGACGAGAAGATAATTTCTGACGATGCACCACGCCGATAAGGACATGGTGCATACCTGAAGGCTTATGTCAGAGAGGTTATTCTGGCTGTTTCGCTGCGGATGATAAGTTATGCAGGTGTACATCCATCTGCGGATAAGGGATACCAATACGGTGCTCATCCAGCACGCGTTTAAAGCTTTCCAGCAGATCCCAATACACCGCCTGCGCGTTGCCGTTGGTTGTCCACACCCACACCACAAAATTCAGCGATGACGCCGCCATTTCATTCAGACGGATCGTGACACCTTTGTCGTGCTGGATGCGTTCATCCGCCGCGACAATATCGCCCAGCAGCTTTTTCACCACGTCGATATCGGCATCATAGGCTACGCCGACAATAATTTCGGTACGGCGATCCGGTTCACGCGAACTGTTGATGATGTTGCCAGCAATGATTTTGCCATTCGGCACCACGATGATTTTGCCGTCAGACGTGCGCAGCGTCGTCGAGAAAATCTGTACCTGCGTGACCGAGCCGGACACACCGCCCAAATCCACCCATTCGCCGGTACGGAAAGGCCGGAAAATCACCAGCAAGACGCCTGCTGCAAAGTTGGCTAACGACCCCTGTAATGCCAGACCGACAGCCAAGCCCGCGGCCCCCAACACAGCAATCACCGATGCCGTCTGTACGCCAACCCGACTCAATACCGCAATCAGCGTGAACGCGATAATGCCATAGCGCACCAGCGCAGACAGGAAATCTGCCACGGTTGAATCGATAGAACGGTTAATCATCAGCTTATTGATGGTGCCGGAAACGATCCGAGCAATCACCAGACCAACGATGAGGATCACTAATGCTGCGACGATATTCACGGCATACTGCAAAAACAGGCTCTGGTGTGTCACCAACCAGTCCCCTGCCTGATCCAACCCCGTATTAAGTTCTTCCATTTCAAAGCTCCTGTTTTTTAATCACTGGGAAAGCATAACTCCCCTAACTGAAACCGCAACATTGAGTCCCAAAAGCCCCAAAAATTAAGGCTCCCGTAGGAGCCTTAGCATCAAATCATGTTTACGTCGTCTGACTTACAGCACATCAACGGCATTAAGCTCTTTGAAAGCTTGTTCCAAACGAGTCACCATGCTCGCCTGCGAGGCACGCAGCCACACACGCGGGTCATAGTATTTCTTGTTCGGCTGATCTTCGCCTTTCGGGTTGCCCAATTGGCCTTGCAGATACGCTTCGTTTTCTTTGTAGTATTTCAGGATACCTTCCCACGTTGCCCACTGGGTATCGGTATCGATGTTCATTTTCACTACGCCGTAGCTAACGGAATCTTTGATTTCCTGAGCGCTGGAACCAGAACCACCGTGGAATACGAAGTCCAGGCTGTTGTGCGGCAGGTTATGTTTCTTAGAAACATATTCCTGAGAATCACGCAGGATGGTCGGGGTCAGTTTCACGTTACCTGGCTTGTATACGCCATGCACGTTACCGAAAGAAGCCGCGATAGTGAAACGTGGGCTGATCGCGTTCAGTTTGGTGTACGCGTAGTCAACGTCTTCTGGCTGGGTGTACAGAGCAGAAGCATCCATGTGGCTATTATCCACACCGTCTTCTTCACCACCGGTGCAACCCAGTTCGATTTCCAGGGTCATATCGATTTTAGCCATACGCGCCAAATACTTAGAGCAGATCTCGATGTTCTCTTCCAGAGACTCTTCAGACAGGTCGATCATGTGAGAAGAGAACAGCGGTTTGCCAGTCGCAGCAAAGTGTTTTTCACCCGCGTCCAGCAGGCCATCGATCCACGGCAGCAATTTCTTCGCGCAGTGGTCGGTGTGCAGAATCACCGGCACGCCGTAGTGTTCAGCCATTTGATGCACATGATGAGCGCCAGAAATCGCACCCAAAATTGCCGCCTGCTGACCTTCTGCTTTCAGGCCTTTACCAGCGATGAATGCTGCACCGCCGTTAGAGAACTGAACGATGACCGGCGCACGCACTTTGGCTGCGGCTTCCAGCACAGCATTGATTGAGTCGCTACCGACACAGTTCACTGCTGGCAAGGCGAATTTGTTTTCTTTTGCTACTGCGAAAACTTTCTGAACGTCATCACCAGTGATGACACCGGGTTTTACGAAATCAAAAATTTTAGACATGTTACGTGTCCCGTTTCGTTGGCCGTGGAGGGGTTAGAGAAATCGATGTTAAATCGACAGGTTGTCTCGACACGATATTGCGAACATCACATATCGAGACAACCACAGGAAAGAGGAAAAGCGCCCCTTACCTTAAATTATTGCTTGGCACGTTCTTCCAGCATAACTACTGCTGGCAGTTTTTTCCCTTCGACAAATTCGAGGAATGCGCCGCCACCGGTAGAAATGTAGGAGATTTTATCTGCAATACCAAACAGATCGATCGCAGCCAGCGTATCGCCGCCACCTGCGATAGAGAACGCGTCGCTCTCTGCGATAGCACGGGCGATGGTCTCGGTTCCTTTACGGAAATTCGGGAATTCGAAGACGCCAACCGGGCCATTCCACAGGATGGTCTTGGCATTCTTGAGAATTTCAGCCAGACGCTCAGCGGATACATCACCCAGATCCAGAATCTGCTCTTCGTCTTTGATTGCCGTAACGGACTTCAGCGTTGCCGTTGCAGTTTCAGAGAATTCTGATGCAACACGCACATCGCTCGGTACAGGAATATCACAGGTTTCCAGCAGCTTTTTCGCTTCAGAAATCAGGTCAGCTTCGTACAGGGATTTACCCACGTTGTGGCCTTGTGCAGCAACGAAGGTGTTAGCGATACCGCCACCGACGATCAGTTGATCGGCGATTTTAGACAGGGAATCCAGCACGGTCAGTTTAGTGGAAACTTTAGAACCACCCACGATAGCGACCATCGGACGGGCTGGCTCGCTCAATGCTTTACCCAGCGCTTCCAGCTCACCAGACAGCAGCGGACCTGCACAAGCGATAGTGGCAAATTTACCCACGCCGTGGGTTGAAGCCTGCGCACGGTGTGCCGTACCGAATGCATCCATTACGAACACATCACACAGCGCCGCGTATTTCTTGGACAGGACTTCGTCGTCTTTTTTCTCGCCTTTGTTAAAGCGGACGTTTTCCAGTACAACCAGCTCACCTTCGGCGACATCAACACCGTCCAGGTAATCTTTCGCCAGACGCACAGGAGAAGACAGTTTTTCTTTCAGGTAGTCAACGACAGGCAGCAGAGAAAATTCTTCGTTGTACTCGCCTTCGGTCGGGCGTCCCAGGTGGGAGGTGACCATAACACGAGCACCTTGTTTCAGCGCGATTTCGATGGTCGGCAGAGAGGCACGGATGCGCGCATCAGACGTCACTTTCCCTTCTTTTACCGGTACGTTCAGATCCGCACGAATAAGAACACGTTTACCAGCCAGATCCAGATCGGTCATCTTAATTACAGACATGGTGAATCCTCTTGTTGATTCTCTTTTAAAGTTGCTTGAGCGAGATAGCGACCCCAGATCGCCACCGTCGTACTAGAAACCGCTGGCCGCCATCGCCCGTGTTGTATCCAACATCCGGTTGGCAAAGCCCCATTCGTTATCGCACCAGACCAATGTTTTAATCAGATGCTGACCACTGACCCGTGTCTGCGTGCCGTCGACAATGGCACTGTGCGGATCGTGGTTAAAATCAGCCGACACTAACGGCAATTCAGTGTAATCAACTATACCACGAAACGACTCATGCGCTGATTTTTGCAATAGTGCGTTAATTTCATTCACATTTACGGCTTTCCTGACGCTAACGCTCAGGTCAATTGCCGTGACGTTAATCGTCGGTACCCGCACCGAGATCGCCTCAAAACGATCGACAAACTGCGGAAAAATACGGGTGATCCCCGCCGATAGTTTAGTATCTACCGGAATGATCGACTGGCTGGCGGCGCGTGTACGCCGCAGATCGTGATGATAAGCATCGATCACCGGTTGATCGTTCATCGACGAGTGAATCGTCGTCACCGTCCCATTTTCGATACCAAACGCATCATCAAGCAGTTTGATTACCGGGATAATGCAATTGGTCGTGCAGGACGCATTGGAAACAATGCGGTGCCCGCTTTCCAACTGGTGGTGATTGACGCCAAATACCACCGTCGCATCCAAATCCGTCGTTCCCGGATGAGAAAACAGCACTTTCTTTGCGCCTGCCGCCAGATGGGCTTCTCCATCTTCCCGGCTACCGTAAACGCCACTGCAATCCAGCACGATATCGACACCGAGTTCTCGCCAGGGCAATGGCTGAATCTTTGCCTGATGCAACAGCCGAATACAGTCATCACCGACATAAAGCTGGTCGCACTCCTGACGCACATCCCACGAAAAACGGCCGTGGCTGGAATCATACTTGAGCAAATGCGCCATACCTTCCGCGCTCGCCAGCTCGTTAATAGCCACAACGGTAATCTCGGCTCGGCGGCCTGATTCATACAACGCACGTAAAACACTGCGGCCGATGCGGCCAAAACCGTTTATCGCAATACGGATCGTCATGGCGTTCTTTGTGATTCCTTGTGTCGTGGCAGGGTTACCCAGCCCATAGGATATACCCTTCTTAGACACCAGAGAACCCCTGGAGAAACGCCGTCAGCACAACAACTGAAACGCTTCAGCTAGCATAAACGAATTAACGCATAAAAGAAATATTCTCGTCTGGCACACACAAGAAGAGTGACCTGCGTCATAAAAATGAAAAAACCGCGATCGAGGGGCAGGCAAAGCGCATTGAGAGGTAGGTGAAACTAAAGATGAAAAAAAGCCGCCAGCGCTAGCTGACGGCTTCCCATATCGAGATTAATGCGGCGTGATTACTTCAGCAGCGCCTGCGCTTTTTCAACGACGTTATCGACGGTGAAGCCGAATGCTTCGAACAGCAGCTCAGCCGGAGCCGATTCGCCGAAGCTCGTCATGCCGACAATTGCGCCGTTCAGGCCGACGTACTTGAACCAGTAGTCCGCAATACCCGCTTCAATCGCTACGCGTGCCGATACCGCTTTCGGCAGCACCGCTTCACGATAGGCTGCATCCTGCTTGTCGAACGCATCCGTAGACGGCATGGACACCACGCGCACCTTGCGGCCGGCGGCAGTCAGTTTGTCATACGCGCCGACAGCCAGTTCAACTTCAGAACCGGTGGCAATCAGGATCAGCTCAGGTTGACCCTCGCTGTCTTTCAGCACGTAGCCACCTTTCGCCACGTTCGCCAGCTGCTCAGCGGTACGTGACTGCTGTGCCAGATTCTGACGGGACAGGATCAGCGACGTCGGGCCGTCCTGACGCTCAATGGCGTATTTCCACGCCACCGCCGTTTCCACCTGATCTGCCGGACGCCAGTTGCTCATGTTCGGCGTCACGCGCAGGCTGGCCAGCTGTTCAACCGGCTGGTGGGTCGGGCCGTCTTCGCCCAGACCAATGGAGTCGTGGGTGTAAACGTAGATGCTGCGGATTTTCATCAGCGCGGCCATACGCACGGCATTACGCGCGTATTCCACGAACATCAGGAAGGTCGCGGTGTACGGCACAAAACCACCGTGCAGCGCAATCCCGTTGGCAATCGCCGTCATACCGAATTCGCGCACGCCGTAGTGGATATAGTTACCCGCGTGGTCTTTATCCAGCGAAACAGAGCCAGACCAGATGGTCAGGTTGCTCGGTGCCAGGTCGGCAGAGCCGCCCAGGAATTCCGGCAGCAATTTGCCGTAGGCTTCCAGCGCGTTCTGTGACGCTTTGCGGCTGGCGATTTTCGCCGGATTCGCCTGCAAATCGTCGATAAATTTCTGTGCGTCCGCCTGCCAGTTGGCCGGCAGTTCACCGCCGGTGCGGCGTTTGAACTCGGCAGCCAGTTCCGGATATGCGCTGGCGTAGGCGGCAAACGCCTCATCCCAGGCCGCTTCCTTACGCTGACCGGCCGGTTTCGCATCCCAGGCGGCATAGATATCAGCCGGGATCTCAAACGGCGCATGCGCCCAGCCCAGCTGTTCGCGGGACGCTGCTACTTCTGCATCACCCAGCGGTGCACCGTGGGAGTCGTGCGTACCGGCCTTGTTCGGTGAGCCGAAACCAATCACAGTTTTACACATCAGCAGCGACGGCTTGTCGGTCACCAGCTGGGCTTCACCGATAGCGCGTTTGATAGCGTCCGCATCGTGACCGTCTACGCCGCGCACCACGTGCCAGCCGTAGGCTTCAAAGCGGGCGGCGGTATCGTCGGTAAACCAGCCTTCAACGTGGCCGTCGATGGAGATACCGTTGTCATCATAAAACGCAGTCAGTTTGCCGAGCTTCATGGTTCCAGCAAGAGAGCAGACTTCGTGAGAAATCCCTTCCATCATGCAGCCGTCGCCCAGAAACGCGTAGGTGTGATGGTCGACAATCTCATGACCCGGGCGGTTGAACTGCGCGGCCAGCGTGCGCTCGGCAATCGCCATACCCACTGCGTTGGCAATCCCCTGACCCAGCGGGCCGGTGGTGGTTTCAACGCCGGCGGTGTAGCCGTATTCCGGGTGGCCCGGCGTTTTGGAGTGCAGCTGGCGGAAGTTTTTCAGTTCTTCAATCGGCAGGTCGTAGCCGGAGAGATGCAGCAGGCTGTAAATCAGCATGGATGCATGGCCGTTGGACAGTACGAAGCGGTCACGGTTGGCCCAGTTAGGGTTGGCCGGATTGTGGTTAAGATAGTCGCGCCACAGCACTTCGGCGATATCGGCCATGCCCATCGGTGCGCCCGGGTGACCGGATTTGGCTTTCTGCACCCCATCCATGCTCAGCGCGCGGATAGCATTGGCAAGTTCTTTACGAGAGGACATGCTTGACTCCAGATCGGATTGAACGACTGCCTTTCCTGCATAATCATTAAAAATCAATAAGTTAAGCAAGAATGACAAAATAAATATGATTACAAATGTACATGAAAAGCAGAGGGAATGCACATGGAACCGTGAGCAAAAAACAGGGATTTATCGGCTGACGAATCAATGGCGGTTCTTTTACCAACTAGGCAGTTGATTACAGCGCCATACGCCATGTTTTCCAGTGGGTTTACCTTTATCAACCGCGCCTTTTTGGAACGCACCAAAACAAAAACTCATCGTCGACGAGATATCGAAAGGCATACAAATCAGATTTTCCGCTCTATTTATCAATGTCGTTTTCGGGTACCTTAGAGCCGTTTTTTGGGTATTAAAAAAATAAACATTAATCGTATGGAGATGATTTTTATGGCTATTCGTTCTTCTGTACTGGCGCTGTGTGTAGCAACCTTGCTGACTGGCTGCCAGAACTTAAACACCAATACCTTAATGCAATCTGGCGCACAGGCGTTTCAGGCGGCAACGCTCAGCGACGCTGATGTTAAAGCACTCAGCAATCAGTCCTGTGAGCAAATGGATAAAGAAGCAAAGATTGCCCCTGCCGACAGCAAGTACACACAGCGCCTGAATAAAATTGCAGATGCGCTGGGTCATGACATCAACGGTACACCAGCCAACTATAAGGTTTATCTGACAAAAGATGTTAACGCCTGGGCAATGGCTAACGGTTGCATCCGCGTCTACAGCGGCCTGATGGATATGATGAATGACAACGAAGTGGAAGGCGTTCTCGGCCACGAAATTGGCCACGTTGCACTGGGCCACACGCGTAAAGCCATGCAGGTTGCCTATGCGGCGACGGCTGCACGTACTGCCATTGGCTCTGCAGGTGGCGTAGCGGCATCCCTGTCACAGTCTCAACTCGCCGATCTGGGAGAAAAACTGGTTAATTCCCAATTCTCTCAAACTCAGGAAACGCAGGCAGATGACTATTCCTTCGATCTGCTGAAGAAACGTGGCGTCAAACTGGAAGGTCTGGCAAGTAGCTTTGAAAAACTGGCCAAACTTGATGCCGGTCGTGAGAGCAGCATGTTCGATTCCCATCCTTCATCAGAAGGGCGCGCCAAACACATTCGTGAGCGTATCGCTGCCGAGAAATAATCACACACGCTGATTACTCGCAAAGAACACACACGACGGGCAATTGAAAAAATCTCAATTGCCCGCAAGTCATCCGACCACTATCATCCCCATCATATTCACGGTAAGCTGCTACATAACCGCTATCGCCAATCGCTTCTATCCTCACAATGATAGGATTTAAGAATTAATAGATATAAATAGATAGTTATTTTCAATCGTATTTGCTTTCTGTTCTCTTTTTAAGAAACGAATCTCGGCAGATTTCCAGATGCTGGGAGCCGCAATCCGCGAATGGGCGGCATACGGAAAAACGGGCAATCGCGATTAGCACAGAGACATACGTCGCAATAAACAAGAATGAGGGAGTAACCCCCTGTATTTAAAGATAGAAATAAACCAGTAAATCAAGCATACTATGTTAAACCAATAAAAATTTTTCCAGTTTGATCATATAGTTATATGATAAAACCTGTTGTTGCGTCCGCAGGTTTCTCTAGAGGCTCCACCTTTTAGCGATTTAAAGGCATTTCAGGATCGCGATTTCTTAATAACTGGATAACATCAGCAGCGATTATTGGTTTATGGCCACTTTCAGACAATAAACTCATATGTGTTAAAAATCATGGATGTGAGAATTTTCAGTAAATGCAATTTTACCACGGTAGGATTACGGGAAATCCTATCCAGTATCCCTATGCTCTCGATAAAGCCCGTCAACAGGTTTACGCTGCAGCAAGGAAAGAAGAAATGTATTTTCATCATTGACGGTAGCAGCGAGGGCTTTGAGGAATACTACGAGTCGATAAGAACTCACTTTTATAATATGGCGTCGTCGTTCGTTATCATCAATAATTCCCCCAATCACCCTCCCGTGTGCATTGACGAAAAAACGATTCTTATTTCAAAGTCAGCAGCCATCGATTCTTTTTATAAATTACTCGATTTTGTCCACCTTCACGACCGCCGTTTATTCAGTCCCGTCAGACTGTCAAAATCTGAATATGCCGTATTCCAGCATTGGTGTGCGGGCTACACAGCGGAAGCGATTGCCGATATCATCGGATTAAATAAGAAGTCCGTACTGAACAGCAAATCACGATTACTGAATAAATATGGCGTTCAGGATAAAAACTCTTTACTGCTTATTGCCAAAATTATCTTCAAAGACAGCGTCATTGAAGAATTTGATTCCCTTCCAAAACCAGCAGCCGATATCAATATGAGTCATTCGACTATCTAAGCGATAGCCGAAAAAAAGGGATGCTCACTCGCATCCCTTTTTACTCAGTCAGTCACACTTATTCTTCATCTTCCAAATAAGTATAGCCGTACAGCCCGCTTTCAAACTCTTCCAGGAACTGCGCCTGAAGTTCGGTATCCAGATCGGTTTCTTTCACCTGATCGCGGAAACGGGTCATCAACACTTTGGGGTCAAGCTGAACATATTCCAGCATGTCAGCAACCGTATTCCCTTCGTCAGATTCTTCAATTTCAACGGTGCCATCCTGGAAGACAAACACGTCAACGGTCGACGTATCGCCAAACAAATTATGCATATTCCCCAGGATTTCCTGATAGGCACCGACCATAAAGAAGCCCAGCAGCGGCGGGTTTTCTGGATCGTAAGGCGGCATCGGCATCGTCGTCGCGATCCCGTCACCATCGACATAATGATCGATCGTACCATCGGAATCACAGGTGATGTCGAGCACGACAGCACGACGCTCAGGCGGCTTGTTTAGCCCTTCCAACGGCATTACCGGGAACAGCTGATCGATCCCCCATGCGTCCGGCATGGATTGGAACAGCGAGAAGTTGACATACAGCTTGTCAGCCATCCGCTCCTGTAATTCATCAATGACTGGCCGATGCGCGCGGTTGCTCGGATCCAGCTGTTCCTGAATCATCTGACAGATGCTCAGATAAAGCTGCTCTGCTTTCGCGCGCTGCGTCAGATCCAACATGCCGTGCGTGTATTGGGTATGCACATCGTGCAAATCCATCTGGCTGTCGTGCAGCCATTCACGCAGCGAACGGCGTTTCCCCGGCTGCTTGATTTCTTTCCAGGTTGACCACAGGCTCTCCAGCGCACGCGGAGCGCCTTCTTCCGGCTCAGTCGGGTCACTGAACTCGTTGCGTTCAACACCGATAATATTGGAAACCAACACGGTATGGTGCGCGGTTACCGCACGGCCAGACTCGGTGATGACCGTCGGATGCGGCAACCCATGTTCGTTACAGGCATCACCGATACCCCAAATCACGTTGTTGGCATATTCGTTCAGGCCATAGTTCACTGAACAATCGGACTGCGAGCGCGTGCCTTCATAATCCACGCCCAACCCGCCACCGACGTCGAAGCACTGGATATTTACGCCCAACTTATGCAGTTCGACATAAAAGCGCGCGGATTCACGCACGCCCGTCGCGATATCACGGATATTCGCCAACTGCGATCCCAGATGGAAATGCAGCAGTTGCAGGCTATCCAACTTCCCAGCCTCACGCAGCATCTCAACCAGTTGCAGTACCTGGACCGCCGCCAGACCAAACTTGGATTTTTCACCGCCGCTGGATTGCCACTTGCCCGACCCCTGAGAAGCCAGACGCGCACGGACGCCGAGGCGCGGCACCACATTCAAGCGCTCGGCTTCTTCCAGCACCAGCCGAATTTCGGACATCTTCTCGATGACCAGATAAACCTTGTGGCCCAGCTTTTCGCCGATGAGTGCCAGCCGGATGTATTCACGGTCTTTGTAGCCGTTACACACAATCACCGTGCGGGTCATACCCGCGTGGCCCAGTACCGCCATCAGCTCCGCTTTTGAACCGGCTTCCAGACCCAACGGTTCACCGGAATTAGCCAGTGACTCAATGACGCGACGATGCTGATTAACCTTGATCGGATAAACCAGAAAATACCCGCCTTCATAACCAAACGATTCGCGAGCCTGTTTAAACGCAGCGTTGATAGAACGCAGGCGATGCTGAAGGATTTGCGGAAAGCAGAACAGCGCAGGAAGGCGCTGATGATTATCTTTCTGCATATCTTTGACCAGTCTGGCCAGATCGACGCGAGCTTCTGGTACGTCAGGATCTGGGCACACGCTAATGTGACCGAGCTCATTGACGTCATAGTAATTATTGCCCCACCAGGCAATATTGTAAGTACGAAGCATTTCGCTGGCATTACGGTCATTCATGGCAACCTCCTGCATAGAGCGCAAATTTTCATGTTTACCCGTCGCTGACGAGCCGTGATGAATCATGTCGTCAGACATAACGAACCTCTTCTTTTTCTAGACTGCTGATCACATCAGTACCTGAATAAACAGCCCACATGAGCATACCTGCAACATGCGGCATCGACAGTGAAAAAACCGGCGTAGTGAAGTATGCCGTCACTTTATTACTCTTATTAGTGTAAAACACGTTGTCAGGCTCCGTGTTACGGGTCGATAAAACTCGTTGTGAAAATCACCGGGCGAACGTGACCAGAAAGACGCTAAACGCTTCTGGCAGAAAGAATAACAGGCAGGTTAACCAGCCCTGGAGTCCTGTGTCGAATTTAAAGACAGGCTACGTCGAGAAACGGAAAAGAAGGGTTGAGTCGCGGACGCGGTAGCGTCAAAAGGGACATATTGCGAACGCAATATACTCAGTAAACAACGGATCATTAATCCTACCACCTCCACGTGCGCCGCAGGCTATGCGGTCAGCTATCAATAAAAAATTCAAGATGTCGCGGGTTGTATCACCGCTCGCCGTTTATACCTACATGCTGCTGGAAAAGCAAAATGAAAATTACCGCTAGTCATCTCTTGTAAAAGAAAAAACGGCCGATGATAAAAGGACGATGGCACGCTAATGCGAAAAACTACTGGCACTGAGACCAAAAGGTGGCCTAGAATAGCCATCCAGATGTTAATCCGTCTATACCGATTAACTGATACACTGCTTAACGGCTTTGATTTGAAGGTAAAGAAACTCATGGCTAAACACCTTTTTACGTCCGAGTCAGTCTCTGAAGGACATCCTGATAAAATTGCTGACCAGATTTCTGATGCGGTTCTCGACGCCATTCTGGAGCAAGACCCAAAAGCGCGTGTTGCTTGTGAGACTTATGTAAAGACCGGCATGGTGTTAGTCGGTGGTGAAATTACCACCAGCGCCTGGGTCGACATCGAAGAAATTACCCGTCGTACCGTGCGTGATATCGGTTATGTCAATTCTGAAATGGGCTTTGACGCTAACTCTTGCGCCGTACTGAGCGCGATTGGCAAGCAGTCTCCTGATATCAATCAGGGCGTTGACCGCCGCGATCCGCTGGAACAAGGCGCAGGCGATCAGGGTCTGATGTTCGGTTACGCAACGAACGAAACCGACGTCTTGATGCCCGCCCCCGTGACTTACGCACACCGTCTGGTTCAGCGCCAGTCAGAAGTCCGCAAGAGCGGCTCTCTGCCGTGGCTGCGCCCGGATGCAAAAAGTCAGGTTACGTTCCTGTACGACGATGGCAAGATTGCTGGCATCGATGCCGTGGTGCTGTCTACCCAGCATTCAGAAGACATCAGCCAGAAAGATCTGCATGAAGCGGTGATGGAAGAGATCATCAAACCAGTTCTGCCTGCAGAATGGCTGTCTGCCAACACCAAATATTTCATCAACCCAACCGGACGCTTTGTTATCGGCGGCCCAATGGGTGACTGCGGTTTGACTGGCCGTAAAATCATCGTTGATACCTACGGCGGCGCGGCACGTCACGGCGGCGGTGCGTTCTCCGGTAAGGATCCGTCTAAAGTAGACCGTTCTGCTGCTTACGCTGCTCGTTATGTTGCCAAGAATATCGTCGCGGCTGGCCTGGCCGATCGCTGCGAAATTCAGGTGTCCTACGCTATCGGCGTGGCAGAACCCACGTCCATCATGCTCGAAACCTTCGGCACAGAGAAAGTGTCCACCGAGCAGTTGACGCTGCTGGTGCGTGAATTCTTCGATCTGCGTCCTTACGGCTTAATCCAGATGCTGGATCTGCTGCATCCGATTTATCAGGAAACCGCAGCCTATGGTCACTTTGGCCGCGAACATTTCCCGTGGGAAAAAACAGACAAAGCCGCAGAGCTACGTGAAGCTGCTGGCCTCTAATCTGGCAACGCAATAAACACCAAGCGGCGAATGAAAATTCGCCGTTTTTCATTCCGGCTCCCCCGCATTTCCCTCCGCTTCGCCTATTGCGTCTCCCAGCCACTCAATTTATGCTCACAGCAATGAACACACCCCGAATCCCCATTGCCAGCCATCAGGCTGTAATGCGCTGTCTGCGTGATAAATTGCAGCAGGCTAACCTCACCTTGCAGACGGACTACACCGAGCCAACAGTGAATTACCAGCAACGCGGTTCAACGGCAGGAACGGCCTGGCTGCAACATTGGGAAATTCGGCTGAATCCCGTCTTGTTGCAGGAAAATCAGCAGGCCTTTATCGATGAAGTCGTTCCCCATGAGTTGGCCCATCTGCTGGTTTATGCACGTTTTGGCCGTGTCGCACCGCATGGCAAGGAATGGCGCTGGATGATGGAAAGCGTCCTGCACGTCCCGGCAAAACGTACACATCGGTTTGCGGTGCAATCTGTACAGGGGAAAACCTTCACCTACCTGTGTGATTGCCAACGGCATGAGCTGACGATCCGCCGGCACAATCGGGTGCTGCGCGGCGAAACAGAATATCGCTGCCGTCGTTGCGGGAAAACCTTACGTCATGATGTAAAAAGTTCTATTTAAAAGGGAATTTCCAGTTTTAAAAACTGCTTTTGCATTTGCCTGCCGACGAGACATCCGGTAGTCTGCCAACTTTACAGCCTGTGGATTATTTGGAATATGCTACGCAAAATTCTCGCTATCGCCGCCGTTGGCGCGACGCTGGTTTCGGCCACCGCGCTGGGTCAAAACATCAATAATTTTTCGCAGGCAAAAGCCGCGGCTGTCGACATTAATCGCGATGCGCCGAGTTCGTTCTACTGTGGCTGCAAGATTACGTGGCAGGGCAAGAAAGGCACGCCCGACCTTGAGTCCTGCGGCTATCAGGTGAGGAAAAATGAGCAGCGTGCCAGCCGTATCGAGTGGGAGCACGTTGTACCGGCCTGGCAATTCGGCCACCAGCGCCAGTGCTGGCAGGATGGCGGTAGAAAGAACTGTAACAGCGACCCCGTCTACCGCGAGATGGAAACCGATTTACATAACCTGCAACCTGCTATCGGCGAAGTAAACGGCGATCGCGGCAATGCCATGTATGGGCAATGGAACGGTGGTGCATCCCAATATGGTCAATGCGAGATGAAGGTCGATTTCAAAAATAATCTGGCAGAACCGCCCGCTCGCGCTCGCGGCCAGATCGCGCGTACCTATTTCTATATGCGCGACCGCTATCAGTTACGACTTTCCAGCCAGCAAACCCAGCTGTTCGAAGCCTGGGATAAGCAATACCCGGTCACCCAGTGGGAATGCACCCGCAATCAGCGCATCGCCGCAAAACAGGGAAACCCAAATCCCTACGTTCAACAGGCTTGCCAGCGCTAGTTCGTCTACCTACTATAGCGAATCTGTTTCCAGCAAAACCACCGCCAGATGACGGTGGTTTTGCCTATTTCTGGCGTTTCTGCGCCGCTCTATTTTATTCAAAGGTCTGAATCCAGTATGCGAGTACCACGCATTTTTCATCCCGAAACGCTCCCCCTTAACGGTGGTGAAGTCGAACTGAGTGACGATGCCGCCAATCATGTGGGTCGCGTGTTACGCATGACTACGGGTCAGTCATTGCAGCTGTTTGATGGCAGCAATCATGTCTTTGATGCAGAAATCATCGCGGCTGGCAAAAAGAGTGTGCGCGTTCGCTTCACAGCAGGTAAGTTGGAAGATAAAGAATCGCCCCTACATTTACATCTGGGACAGGTGATGTCGCGCGGCGAGAAGATGGAGTTTACCATTCAGAAATCCATCGAGCTGGGCGTCAATGTGATTACCCCACTGCTTTCTGAACGCTGTGGCGTCAAACTGGATGCCGAGCGTATGGAGAAAAAAATTAGCCAGTGGCAGAAAATTGCGATCGCCGCCTGTGAACAGTCCGGCCGCAACTGTGTGCCGCTGGTGCGGCCAGCGATGACGCTGGAAGCCTGGTGTGCGGAGCAAGACAACGCGTTGAAATTAAATCTGCACCCGCGCGCCACACAAAGCATCAATACGTTACCACTGCCGGTCGCTCGGGTCAGGCTACTGATCGGCCCGGAAGGCGGGCTCACCGCCAGTGAAATTACCATGACCTCAGAACACGGATTCACTGATATCCTGTTGGGGCCACGCGTCTTGCGCACAGAAACCACTGCACTCACCGCCATGACCGCCTTACAGGTACGTTTCGGCGATTTGGGGTAAAGGAGAAAAGAATGATCAAACTCGGTATCGTGATGGATCCAATTGACACCATCAATATCAAGAAAGACACCAGCTTTGCCATGCTGCTTGAAGCACAGCGCCGTGGTTGGGAACTGCATTATATGGAGATGAACGATCTCTATATGCATGCAGGCGTCGCGCGTGCAACAACGCGTCGCCTAAGCGTCCAGTACGATTACGACGGCTGGTACGATTTCTCCGGCGAGCAGGATATTGCGCTGGAAGAGTTGGATGTGGTGCTGATGCGTAAAGATCCGCCGTTCGATACGGAGTTCATCTACGCCACCTATATTCTGGAACGTGCAGAAGAGAAAGGTACGCTGATCGTCAACAAGCCGCAGAGCCTGCGTGATTGCAATGAGAAGCTGTTCACCGCCTGGTTCCCGCATCTGACCCCCGATACGCTCGTTACGCGTCGTGCAGACAAACTGCGTCAGTTCCATGAAAAACACGGCGACGTCATTCTCAAACCGCTCGACGGCATGGGCGGCGCGTCTATTTTCCGTTTGAAGCAGGATGATGCCAACGTTTCGGTCATTATCGAAACACTGACCGAACACGCGACCCGCTACTGCATGGCACAAAACTATCTGCCTGCAATTAAAGACGGCGACAAGCGTGTACTGGTGGTCGATGGCGAACCCGTTCCTTACTGCCTGGCGCGTATCCCGAAAAGCGGTGAGACACGCGGCAATCTGGCAGCCGGTGGGCGCGGCGAAGCACGTCCGCTAACCGAAAGCGACTGGAGAATCGCCCGTGATGTCGCACCAACGTTAAAAGCCAAAGGCCTGATTTTCGTCGGTCTGGACATCATCGGTGACCGCCTGACAGAAATTAACGTCACCAGCCCGACCTGCGTACGTGAAATCGAAGCGGCTTACCCGGATGTTTCCATCACTGGCATGCTGATGGACGCCATTGAAAAGCGTCTGGCTGCACGTACCCGCTAAAACCAGAGACACCTGACACACCACCCGGCCCGCGCAATACGGGCCGTTTCTCCAACGCTGACGGATATCGATAAAAATACATAATGAATTTACAGCATCACTTCCTCATTGCTATGCCAGCACTACAGGACTCTGTATTTAAACGTTCGGTGGTCTATATCTGCGAACATAATGAAGACGGAGCCATGGGGCTGATCATCAACAAACCGATGGATCAGTTTTCCGTGGAAAATGTGCTGAAAAAGCTAAAAATAGATCCGACACCGCGCGATCCTGCCATTCGATTGGATAAACCCGTCTTCATTGGCGGCCCACTGGCGGACGACCGTGGCTTTATCCTGCATACGCCCTGTTCCGGCTTTGGTTCCAGCATCAGTATTTCTGAGGACACCATGATCACCACGTCCAAAGACGTGCTGGAAACGTTAGGTACGCCTAATCAGCCGAAAAATACGCTGGTCGCCTTAGGCTATTCCGCCTGGGAAAACGGCCAACTGGAAGAAGAACTGCTGGATAATGCCTGGCTGACGACGCCAGCTGATCAAGACATTCTGTTCCATACGCCGATTGCCGAACGCTGGCGGGCGGCGGCCAGAAAGTTGGGCATCGATATTCATAATATCTCCACCGAAGCAGGACATGCCTGATGGCCAGTAGAACCATTCTTGCCTTTGATTTTGGGACAAAAAGTATCGGTGTCGCCATCGGTCAGGAAATTACCGGTACAGCGCGTGCACTGACCTCGTTCAAGGCGCAGGAAGGGATACCCGATTGGCAAAAAGTGGAAAAGCTGTTGTCAGAATGGCAGCCCGACCTTGTCGTCGTCGGCTTGCCGCTCAACATGGATGGCACCGAACAACCCCTGACAGCACGGGCGCGGAAGTTCGCTAACCGATTGCATGGCCGTTTTGGCATCGCGATTGAGTTACACGATGAACGCTTGAGTACGGTAGAAGCGCGTGCCGATCTCTTCGAACGCGGTGGTTTTAAAGCGTTGGATAAAGGTAGCGTAGACGCGGCGTCTGCGGTGATTATTCTGGAGAGCTGGTTCGAAGCACAGCGTTAAAAGACAATCCCGTGTAGCCGAAGATCCGACCACACGGGACTATGTTGATTACTAATTAATTGATGACTAATTAGTATTAACGACTAATTAATGTAATTAGGCGTCTGGGAATTCACGGATGAAACGTTCGACGTCATCAACCATGGATTCTGTTCCTACAAAGAACGGTGAACGCTGGTGCAGTTTCTCCGGCGTGATATCCAGAATACGGTTTTTACCGTCGCTGGCCTTACCGCCCGCCTGCTCCGCCAGAAACGCCATCGGGTTGCATTCGTACAGCAAACGCAGTTTGCCTTTCGGATAGCTCGCCGTGCTTGGGTACAGGTAAATTCCGCCTTTCAGCAGATTACGGTGGAAATCTGCAACCAGTGAACCGATGTAACGCGACGTATAAGGACGCTGCGTCTCTTCATCCTGCTCCTGACAGTATTTGATGTATTTCTTCACGCCGACAGGAAACTTGATGTAGTTCCCTTCGTTGATGGAATACATATTCCCTTTTTCTGGGAAGCAAACTTTTTCATGCGAGAGACAGAATACACCAAGCGACGGATCGTAGGTAAAGGCGTGAACACCGTGACCCGTGGTGTACACCAACATGGTTGAAGAACCGTAAACGATGTAGCCCGCAGCAACCTGCTGACTACCCGGCTGCAAGAAATCAGCTTCCGTGACTGACGTTCCCAGCGGCGTAATACGGCGATAAATAGAGAAAATCGTACCGACAGAGACGTTTACATCAATATTCGACGAGCCGTCCAGCGGATCCATCAGAACGACATACTTGGCATTTTCCGCCTTATCACCTTCAAAGATAACAATTTCGTCTTCTTCTTCGGAGGCGATACCTGCCACTTCACCACGTGCCTTTAATGCCGCTTTCAGTTTCTCATTGGCATACAGATCGAGCTTCATCTGCACTTCGCCCTGAACATTCGAAATACCGCTGGCTCCCAGGATATCAACCAAACCCGCTTTATTGATATCACGGTGAATAATCTTGGCACCCAGTTTAATAGCAGACAGCAGCGCGGTAAGCTCACCTGTGGCGTGAGAGAAATCGTGCTGTTTTTCGACGATAAATTCGCCTAACGTTTTCATAACACTATTCCAGAATCTACGGATGAAAAGCGGTTTCATTTCTGCACCGCCAACGTTTGCGCATGCAGTGTAGCCCAAAGAGAAAGTGAGTACCTAGTCAAATCCATTTCTTATGGCGGATTCATAGCGTTAGAATGTGACGCAGACTCACTGTGAAGATGGAAAATGTATGCGTATTCATATTTTAGGTATCTGCGGCACCTTTATGGGTGGCCTTGCCCTGCTTGCTCGTTCGCTGGGGCATGACGTCACAGGCTCAGATGCAAATGTTTATCCCCCCATGAGTACCTTACTTGAAGAACAGGGAATCACGCTGATTCAGGGATACGATCCAGCACAGCTTAGCCCTGCGCCTGATTTGGTCATCATCGGTAATGCGATGACGCGCGGAAACCCGTGCGTTGAAGCCGTACTGGAACAGGGATTACCTTATGTTTCCGGCCCACAGTGGCTGCATGATTATGTGCTGCGCGATCGCTGGGTGATCGCCGTTGCAGGTACACATGGCAAAACAACCACGGCGGGGATGGTCACCTGGATTCTGGAAGATTGTGGCTATCAGCCTGGGTTTGTAATCGGTGGCGTTCCCGGCAACTTTACCGTTTCAGCACGCTTGGGTGACAGCCCGTTCATGGTGCTTGAAGCCGATGAATACGACTGTGCGTTCTTCGACAAACGTTCCAAATTCGTACATTACTGCCCAAGAACGCTGGTGCTCAACAATCTTGAGTTCGATCACGCCGACATCTTTGACGATCTGAAAGCCATTCAGAAACAGTTCCATCATCTTGTGCGACTGGTGCCGGGCACGGGGAAAATCATTCTGCCAGCCAATGACCTTAACCTCAAACAGGTGATGGGAATGGGATGCTGGAGCGAGCAGGAACTGGTTGGCGAAGAAGGCACATGGCGTGCACAAAAAGTGGCGATCGATGCCAGCCAATATCAGGTTTACCTGGACAATGAACTCGTCGGTGAAGTCCACTGGAAACTGGTGGGCGAACACAATATGCACAACGGGCTGATGGCCATCGCTGCCGCTCACCACGTTGGCGTACTGCCTGCCGATGCCTGTCGCGCACTGGGTGGATTTATCAACGCACGTCGTCGTCTGGAGTTACGCGGTACGGAGCACGGCGTCACGGTTTATGACGATTTTGCGCACCACCCTACCGCAATTCTGGCGACGCTGTCGGCGCTACGCAGCAAGGTTGGCGGCACGGCTCGGATTTTGGCTGTGCTTGAACCCCGTTCGAACACCATGAAATTGGGGATGTGCAAAAACGAGCTGGCACCGTCATTAGGCCGCGCCGATGAAGTATTCCTCTTCCAGCCAGCCCATATTCCATGGCAGGTCGTAGAAGTCGCGGAAGCCTGTGTACAGCCCGCTCACTGGAGCGCGGATATTGACACGCTGGTAGAAAACATCGTCAAGACCGCACAGCCTGGCGACCACATTCTGGTGATGAGCAACGGCGGATTCAGCAACATCCACAATAAGCTGCTGGATGGCCTGAAGAACAAAGCGCAGAAGGCGAAAGACGTTCAGGAATAACAGGTATAAGTCGTCGTCGTTCACACCACGACGGCCAAACGGCAGATAGCAAAAAGGACGGGAATCCCGTCCTTTTTCATCTTCGCCTAACCCATTAAGGGTGGCAAAATCAAGCGTCGAACGGATCGCGCAGCACCATCGTTTCGCTACGATCTGGGCCGGTAGAAATAATATCAATCGGCACACCAGTGATTTCTTCGATACGTTTGATGTAGTTCAGCGCAGCCTGCGGCAGTTTGCTGTGATCTTTCACGCCAAACGTGCTTTCAGACCAGCCAGGCATCGTTTCGTAAATCGGCTCAAGACCTTCCCAGCCCTCAGCAGCCAGCGGAGTCGTATCCACTTCGGTGCCGTTCGGCAGGCGATAGCCTACGCAGATTTTAATCTCTTTCAGGCCATCCAGAACATCCAGCTTGGTCAGGCAGAAACCAGACAGCGAGTTGATCTGTACTGCACGACGTACAGCAACCGCATCCAGCCAGCCGGTACGACGACGACGACCTGTGGTCGCGCCAAACTCGTTACCTTTCTGAGACAGATGCTCGCCCACTTCCTCAAACAGTTCAGTCGGGAATGGGCCTGCACCTACACGGGTAGAGTAAGCTTTAACGATACCCAGTACGTAGTCTACATAGCGCGGACCCAGACCAGAACCGGTAGCAACGCCGCCCGCAGTGGTGTTTGAAGAAGTCACGTACGGATAAGTACCGTGGTCGATATCCAGCAGCGTACCCTGTGCGCCTTCAAACATGACGAAATCGCCACGCAGGTGCGCTTTGTACAGCAGATCGGAAACATCAACGACCATGCCTGTCAGAATATCGGCAATCGCTAACACGTCGTCCAACACTTTCTGGTAGTCGACAGCGTCAGCTTTATAGTAGTTAACCAACTGGAAGTTATGGTATTCGACGATCTCTTTCAGTTTGACAGCAAAGGTTTCTTTATCAAACAGATCGCCAACGCGCAGGCCACGGCGAGCAACTTTATCTTCATACGCAGGGCCGATACCACGGCCAGTCGTACCAATTGCTTTCGCACCACGCGCTTTTTCACGCGCGTTATCCAACGCGACGTGATAAGGCAGGATTAACGGACAGGCTTCAGAAAGCAGCAGACGTTCGCGTACCGGGACGCCACGCGCTTCAAGCTCCGTCATCTCTTTCATTAATGCGTCAGGTGCCAGCACAACACCGTTACCGATGATGCTGACAACATTTTCACGCAGAATGCCAGAAGGAATTAAATGAAGGACGGTTTTTTCACCGTTGATAACCAGCGTGTGGCCAGCGTTGTGTCCACCCTGATAGCGCACAACATATTTAGCCCGTTCAGTCAGCAGGTCAACGACCTTGCCTTTACCTTCGTCACCCCATTGGGTGCCCAGTACGACGACGTTCTTACCCATTTCAAGAATCACCAGGTTGCTTAAAAAAGGATTCTACCATCTCATTTGGATGCTTTCAGTACTTTTAGCACACGATTGCGCACATTTTTCCGCTTAATTTTAGCCACCCATCCGGCTACGCAACATGTAGTAGATCACACACCCTGCAACAACTATTCCGCCGCCAAAACGGCGCAAAATAGTATCCGGCAACTGCGCTATTCCCAAAATCATACGTCGCCAGAGACGGGGAAACAGCAGCGGCCCCAATCCTTCGAGCACCAAAACCAGCCCGAGCGCCAGCCAAATCGTTGAATTCATAACCACCCCTTTTCCCGCTTCAAGTACGAACAGGACCAAACTCTTGGATTTGTCTCTGCCAGAAAATGGCAAAAAAAAGCCCGGAGAAAGAACCCGGGCTTGATGAGACGTTAGTGAATGACTATCAGCGGCGTGGAACCATGCTGCTTTCCGGTGACTTCATGTAGCGGAAGAAGTCGCTATCCGGGCTGAGCACCATCACGTCCTGATTATTACTGAAGCTGTTTTCATACGCGCGCAGGCTACGAACGAAAGCGTAGAAGTCAGGATCTTCACTGAATGCGTTAGCAAACAGTTTCGCCGCTTCGGCATCCCCTTCACCACGGGTGATACGTCCCTGACGTTCAGCTTCAGCCAGCGTACGGGTGACTTCATAGTCGGCCGTCGCTTTCAGCTTTTCAGCCTCTTCCTGACCTTGTGAACGGTGGCGACGAGCTACCGCTTCACGCTCTGCACGCATACGTTGGTAAATTGCGTCAGAGACTTCAGTTGGCAGGTTGATTTGCTTAATTCGCACATCGATAACCTCAATACCCAGCGCAGCCATACTGTTAGGGTTGATATGAGGTTCGTTGCTCGTTGTCTCTTTCTCAACACGCGCAGCAGCAGAAGCAATCGCATTATCGGCTTCGGTCGTTTCACCGGTACCGGTATTCAGCGCTTCACGCACGTCAGACATCAGTTGACCACGCGAGTCGGTAACAATACCTTTCACATCCAGACGACCAATCTCGGAACGCAGACGGTCACTGAATTTACGTTTCAGCAGCACTTCAGCCTGAGAGATGTCACCACCGCCCGTAGCCAGATAGTAACGGCTGAA
This sequence comes from Pectobacterium sp. HCp5_1, assembly GCF_032905925.1. Lineage (NCBI taxonomy): Bacteria > Pseudomonadati > Pseudomonadota > Gammaproteobacteria > Enterobacterales > Pectobacteriaceae > Pectobacterium > Pectobacterium sp. HCp5_1. Next base: position 16,433 of record NZ_JAUMIO010000003.1, on the reverse strand, counting down.
ATCGCTGATACGCCACTTAAGGTAAGAATCGACAATCAGGTCTTTCTGCTCTTTTGTGATAAAGCGGTCAGCCTGGTTTTCCATGGTCTGGATACGCGCATCCAGCATTTTTACTGAGTCGATAAACGGAATCTTGAACTGCAATCCCGGTGCATAGATCAGCGGCTTATTGTCGTCATCACGCAATACTTTGCCAAAACGCATCACAATGCCGCGCTGGCCTTCCTGCACCACAAACAGTGATGCATAGACCACCATCAGTACCAGGATCAGGATAAATAGTAAGGGCTTACGCATCGATTATTCTCTCCCTACTCGAGTGAAGTCATCACGCTGCGCATTTGCTCTGCGCTGATCCATGATATTTCCATTGTTACTGCTGCGCGTTTGATTGCTATTCGTCGCACCGCTGCTGTTGCCAGGCAAACGCAGTGGGTTAGCGCTGCTGCTGTTATTACTTTGCGTATTTTCACCGCCTTGTCCACGCAGCATCTGATCCAACGGCAGCACCATCAGGTTGCCCCCCTTGTCATTGACCAGAACTTTACGGGTATGGCTCAGTACGCGTTCCATCGTTTCGATATACAAACGCTCACGGGTGATTTCCGGTGCAGCTTTATATTCCGGTAAGACTCTGGCAAAACGGGCAACTTCACCCTGAGCTTCCAGAACGGTACGGGTTTTATAAGCGCGAGACTCTTCCAGAATACGTTGCGCCTGACCGTTAGCACGCGGCTGTACTTCGTTCGCATAGGCTTCCGCTTCACGAATATATTGCTGTTCGTTTTCACGTGCGGCAATCGCATCATCAAACGCGGCCTTCACTTCTTCCGGCGGACGTGCGGTCTGGAAGTTGACGTCCAGCAGCGTGATACCCATGTTGTACGGACGAACGGTTTCTTCCAGTACACGCTGAGTATCCGTACGCACAATGGTACGGCCTTCCGTCAAAATTTTGTCCATCGTGTATTTACCAATAACGCCGCGCAGCGCGCTGTCAGTTGCCTGACGCAGGCTGTCATCCGCATTGGTTACACTGAACAGATATTGTTCTGGCTGCGTGACACGATACTGCACGTTCATTTCAACGCGCACGACGTTTTCATCTGACGTCAACATCACGCCCGACGTTGCCAGTTCACGCACCGATTCAACGTTCACCGCGCGAACAGAATCGATGAAGGTCGGTTTCCAGTTAAGACCCGGACCAACCAAATGGCTGAATTTACCAAAGCGCGTGACGACACCGCGTTCCGCTTCTTTAATGGTATAGAAACCAGTAGCAGCCCAGATGACAACCGCAGCGACGGCAGCGATACCGACGATCCGGCCACCCAGTGCTGGGCCGCCAGAATTTCCGCTGTTGCTTGAGCCTGAACCTTTTCCGCCACCCAGATCGCCGAGTTTTTTGCTCAGCTTACGGAAGATGTCGTCCAGATCCGGCGGCCCCTGATCTCGGCCACCTTTATTGTTATTTCCGCCAGAGTTGCCGCCATTATTGCTGCTGCTCCCCCACGGGTCGCGGTCTTGTCCGTTATTACCGGGCTGATTCCACGCCATGTTTTAGCTCCATTCTTTATGATAGGTGTTCTTCAGGTTCAATATCCCAGAGTCCGTCAGACTATTTCACCGCTCAGACTGTTTGTACCAGTCAAATCAGACAATATAGTCCAGCAGTTCCTGCTCTTTTTTGCAGAGGCGGTGCCAGTCAGCAATCGGCATACGAATAACCAAACCAATTTGCCCATCCTCTTCAATCCATTCTTTTTCTATTGCCTGAAGCTGGTAAAAACGACTACGCAAGCGTCCTGCCTGCGGGGGAAGATGCAAGGTATGTTGTGCGATTTCCCCGGAAAGCCGCTCAGTCAATGCCTGAAATAGCAACGGAATACCGTCGCCGGTCTGTGCTGAAAGCCAGACCCGTACCGGTAGGTTCTCTTCGTTGCGATCGATACGCGGAACGAAATCATCCAGCATATCAATCTTGTTCATTACCAACAGCGCAGGTATTTCGTCCGCCTCAATTTCCGCCAATACGTCATCAACCGCTTCAATGTTCTCATCAAGACGAGGATCGGCGGCATCAACAACGTGCAGCAGCAGCGAGGCCTGACGTGTTTCCTGTAATGTAGCCTTAAACGCAGCCACCAAATCGTGGGGCAACTGCCGGATAAAACCTACGGTATCCGCCAGCACCGTATCACCCACATCATCCACTTGAATGCGGCGCAATGTTGGATCCAGTGTGGCAAATAACTGATCGGCGGCATAGACGCCCGCCGATGTAATCGTGTTAAACAGCGTGGATTTACCCGCGTTGGTATAGCCCACCAGCGAAACGGTGGGGACATCGGCACGAACCCGCGACCGGCGCCCTTGTTCACGCTGTTTTTCTACCCGTTCAAGACGCGACAGTATCTGCATGATACGGTTACGCAATAAACGACGGTCGGTTTCAAGCTGGGTTTCACCCGGGCCACGCAAACCGATACCGCCTTTCTGACGTTCAAGGTGCGTCCAGCCGCGAACCAGTCGGGTCGCAAGGTGGCGCAGCTGTGCCAGTTCTACCTGTAATTTCCCCTCGTGCGTACGCGCACGCTGGGCAAAAATATCTAAAATCAGCCCAGTACGATCGATCACCCGGCACTCGCACAAACGCTCAAGATTACGTTCCTGAGCAGGCGTCAGCGCATGATCAAACAGCACGACAAACGCGCCCGTTTCTTTTACTACCTGAGCAATTTCTTCAGCTTTGCCTTCCCCGACAAAATACTTAGGGTGAGGCGACTTACGGCTGCCAGTAACAACCTGCAAGGATTCAATACCGGCAGAAGAAACCAGAGATTCAAACTCCAGCAGATCTTCTGTATCTCTATCTTGCGAAAAGAAAATATGAACTAATATGGCCCGTTCACCTGATTCATAACGGTCAAACAAGCGAGTAACCTCTCAAACGAGCAAAAAACACCACAGCGAAGGAGCCGAGCGATGCGTCCAGCTCTCCCACGCCGTGGTGAATTGACAATACGCCTTATTCGGCGTCATCAGCTTCCTGCGACTGCTGCTGAGCAGTCGTGTTACTACCGTGATAGTTGTTGCTGCCGCCTGGATTGTTGCTATGGTGAGAGACTGGGCGAGAAGGAACAACTGTAGAGATGGCGTGCTTATAAACCATCTGACTTACCGTGTTTTTCAACAAAATCACGAACTGATCGAAAGATTCGATCTGACCTTGCAACTTAATACCGTTCACCAAATAAATCGAAACCGGAACACGTTCACGACGCAAAGCGTTCAAGAACGGATCTTGCAAAGATTGCCCCTTAGCCATTCTATATTTTCCTTATTTGTATGTTGTTTGTAACAAAGAACCCTACGGCTCTAAAATAACGGTGTAAAAAAACTTGCACGCTGAGACTCACCGATTGTACACAATCACTCAACCTATGCACTAACAACCTGTATCACCTTGTCCAGTGCTTCAGTCGGTTTTTCGCTATCCAGCCAGCAGACATCATCCCAACCGCGCAGCCAGGTCATTTGACGCTTCGCTAACTGACGCGTCGCACAAATTCCCCGATAAACCATCTCATCGTAATCAATTTCACCGGATAAATATGACCACATCTGGCGATAACCAACGCAACGAATAGAGGGCATATCCGTATGAAGGTCATGCCGGGCAAACAATGTCCGGGCTTCTGTCTCAAAACCTGCCGCCAACATCTGATGAAAGCGCTGTTCAATCCGCTCATGCAACAATTCACGCGTCGCCGGGGCGATAGCAAACTGATGAACCTGATAGGGCAGCGCGTCGCCAGACGTTTTTGTCAGTTCAGTTAAAGTGTTACCTGAAACGAAAAAAACTTCCAGTGCTCGCGAGAGTCTCTGCGGATCATTTGGATGAATCCGAATTGCTGCTACCGGATCGATCTCACTGAGCTGCCGATGCATCGCTTCCCAGCCGATTTCTTTTGCCTGCTCTTCAATGCGTTGGCGCACGGCAGGATCGGCTGAAGGCAGAGGAGAAAGTCCCTCCAGCAGCGCCTTGAAATACAGCATCGTCCCCCCGACTAACAGGGGAATGCGCCCGGCGGCGGTAATGTCCGCCATCTCACGTAGCGCATCACGGCGAAAATCTGCCGCAGAATAGGACTCTGTCGGATCGAGAATATCGATTAACCGATGCGGGGCCAGTGCCAGCTCTTCCGCACTCGGTTTCGCCGTCCCAATATCCATATCTTTATAGATGAGGGCGGAATCTACGCTAATCAACTCTACCGGCAAATATTCTCGTAACGCCATTGCCAATGCCGTTTTTCCTGACGCCGTCGGCCCCATGATAAAAATGGCGGGCGGCAACGACGCGTTTTCTACATCACTCATGCTTTAAAGCCTTGATGGCATCCTGGATGTCCATCACAGATAAAAGTTCAGACGGCGGCGTTTTCGCCAACTGCGGACAAAGCCGCTCGACATCCGCCAGTAATTGTATGGCCTGAGAATGACTCCAGCTTTCCTGCTCACTCTGCAATCGCGTCGCCATCCACGACGCCAATTCGCCAGGTTCCACCTGCTGTGTCTCAACCGTCTGATAGTCGGCCAGATAGCCTATCAGTTCAGAGATCAAGTTTTGTAAATTTTGTTGGCGCAATGGTAAAGGTACGGCACGCAATGTGGCACGTTGTGACTCAACCACGACATCAATACCAAAACGCGCCAGCAAAGCGTGATGGGCGGACAACACGTTCAGCTCGGATTTACTCAACGTCAGACGCTGCGGAATCAGCAACGGCTGCGCCCGCAACCCTTCTTCAGACGGCGTCAACTGCACCGCTTTCAGATAGCGTTCAGCAACGGAAAGCGACAGCATCGCCAATCCCTTATGGTACTCCAACAGCGCGTAGCACGGCGGATAAACCGTCAATACCCGCCCAAAACCGTTTGATTGGCTTTCCAGCGGTGATTCAACCGGCGCACGTTGCTTGTTATTGCTAGCTGCGGTGTCCGTCGCGGTTCGATTTGGCGGTGCGTCATGCGATGCCGTGGATGGGACAACCCTATCCGGCGACATAACGTGACTCGACGGTACAGAAATACGTTCGCCAGACAACGGCGGTGCACTTGCTGCGTTATCCGCAGGTTGCAGCAGCGCCTTATACAGATCACCCTGCTTCTTCTGGTACGGATTCTCTGGCTGATAGCCGGAATAAGTAGATTCTCTCGCCTGACCGGAATGACCCGCGCGCGGCGTTTTCCCACCATACGACGGCGAACTATCGGTACGTGACGGCTGGGCAAAATGGTTTTCACCGGCGGCGGTACGATTTTCCTGCTGCCATTGCACGGGTTTCCCGGTCTCCGGCTCTGTTATGCCGAGCGCCGGTGAGGATGCCTGCTGCAGAACGGACATCACCGCCTGATAGATGAAGTCATGTACCAGACGCGCTTGATGGAACCGAACTTCATGCTTGGCAGGATGCACATTGACATCCACCTGATGCGGATCGATCTCCAGATACAGCACATAGGCGGGCTGCTGCTCGTCACTAAGCTGATCCTGATAAGCCTGCCGAATGGCATGATTAATCAACCTATCGCGCATCATGCGCTGGTTCACGTAGCAATACTGCATATCAGGCAGTTGCTTGGCACCGACCGGATCGGCTACCCAGCCATGAATGGTGAGATCGCCGTGTTGCCATGACACTGCCAGCGCATGTTGCAGGAACGTCGCCCCGCAGATGCTGCCCAAACGGCGTTCATACTGGCTTTTATCCGGCGCAGCACGATACTGCCGCATCAGCTTACCGTTATGATGCAGCGTGATGGCGACATCGAAACGCGCCAGCGCGATGCGGCGCACCACCTCATCAATATGTGTGAATTCGGTTTTTTCGGTGCGCATAAATTTACGGCGGGCGGGCGTGTTATAAAACAGATCCAGCACTTCCAGCGTGGTACCCACAGGGTGAGCCGCGGGTTTAACCGTCACCGCCATGTCACGCCCTTCGGCGTAGGCCTGCCAGGCTTCGGATTGCTCGGCGGTGCGCGATGTCAGGGTTAGACGAGAGACGGAACTGATGCTTGCCAGCGCTTCGCCGCGAAAACCCATACTCACGATGGCTTCCAGATCGTCGAGCGTCGCAATTTTGCTGGTCGCATGACGCGCCAGCGCCAGCGTTAATTCATCCTTTCCAATCCCCGAACCATTATCACGAATACGGATCAGTTTCGCGCCGCCGCGTTCTATGTCGATATCAATCCGGGTCGCGCCTGCATCCAGACTGTTTTCCACCAGCTCCTTCACGACCGAAGCCGGACGCTCAACCACTTCTCCGGCAGCGATCTGGTTAGCCAGTTGCGGTGGCAACACCTGAATCGGCATGGCGTATCCCTCTTACTATCCTCAATCTATCGACATCGTCAGCATGAAGAATCAGGCAGACGGAATAACCAGCGTTTGCCCCAGCTGTACCGTGCCGGAGCGCATATTATTCGCCTGTTGGATCTCTTTCATGCTGACACCGTAACGGGCAGCAATCGCACTCAGGCTATCACCCTTTACGACCTTATGCTTCACCGGCACTGCCTTTTTAGGCGCAGGTGTTGATGCCGTCGGCCTCGTCCCAGTAGCCGGAATATTCAAGCGCTGTCCAACCCAGACGATGTCCTTGTTCAGCTTATTCACATCACGCATAGCCGCGAGACTGACGCCATAGCGCCGAGCAATGGAAGAGAGCGTTTCGCCACGTGCAACGGTATGACGCGTGCTGCCCGCACTCGCTTTTGCTGCGGTTACGTTACCGCCCGACGTTGCTCTATCACTTGCCGCCGACTGTAGTGGGCGGCTTTCCTGCTTTGGGAGGGATTGAATCGGGTGAGTTTGGAAGTAACTTCTCAGCCCCTGATAAATCGCATTGGCGATTTTTTCCTGATAGTCGTTGCTCCCCAACAGCCGCTCTTCCGAGACATTGGTGATAAATCCGGTTTCCACCAGTAGAGAAGGAATATCCGGTGAGCGCAACACGCCCAAACTCGCGTGCTCAGGCAGTCGTTTATGCAGCCCTCCGACGCGCTGGAGCTCACGCAACACCTTGGTCGCGACGTCATACCCCACTCGCTGAGAGTGACCAAATTGCAGATCCAGTACCGCCTGACTAAGATAAGGATCGGCACTGCTGTTCGCCAGTAGATCGCCTGCCCCGCCCAACAGTTCAGACTGCTTCTCATGCTGCTCCAGCCAGTTTGCCATTTCGCTGTTCGCACGGCGGTTGGACAGTACCCAAACAGACGCACCTTTCGCATTGCGGTTCGGTGCCGCATCCGCGTGAATCGACACTAACAGGTTCGCCCCCTGCTTACGCGCCACGTCCGAACGCCCCATGACAGAGATAAAGTAGTCGCCGTCACGCGTCAGCACGCCTTTAAAGGCCGGATCGTTATTCAGTAAGACTTGTAGCTTACGCGCGATAGAAATGGTGACATTTTTCTCCCGCAGCCCGTTCGTACCAATCGCCCCTGGATCCTGTCCACCGTGCCCGGCATCAATCGCTACAACGACGCGTTCATTACCCTGTCGTGCTGGCACGCGGGCAGATGACGAACTGGTATTGACGGCAACAGTCGGTTTGTTGGTAAACGGATTTTTAGCCGGTTCTGCCGGCGCGCTATTTTGCTGGCGTGAAGCAGGAGGCGCAGAGGCTTGCACCGTTTTTGCTTTATCACCAGTGATGGTGAAAACCACAACGTAACCAGACCCTTCTTTTTGCGTCACCGCCCGCGTTTTAGCCGCCTGAGTTAAATCCAACACCAAACGCAGACTTTGTGCATCCTGCGCGTTGCTGGTTCGCACACGCTTAATCAGATTTTGCCCGCTGAAATCCAATGGCAGCCCCTGAATAATGCCAGTCTGACGAATATCGATGACTACTCTGGCGGGGTTACTGAGCGGGAAAAAAGCATAAATAGGCTGACCGCTAAAGCTCAGGCGCACCGTGGCCTGACCTGACGCATTATCCACCTTGATATCCGACAGGTTGGCCGCCCACGCCGAGCTTGCCAGCAACAGCCATACACCGATGAACAGCTTAACCATACGACTCATCATGATTCTGTTGTTCCTGGCTGAAGAGAAAAATGTTGCAACATCGCGTCTCCCGCCGCAGAGACAGCGGACAGCTCAGCCTGTCGGCCCTGATCCTGATAGCGTAAATGCAGTTCGATATCCGCATCGGGCAGCACGCCAGCGCCCTGCTGAGGCCATTCAATCAAGCAGATGGCATCCTGTGTCAGATAATCGCGGATCCCCATAAACTCCAACTCTTCCGGGTCGGCCAGTCGATAGAGATCAAAGTGGTAGACCGCCAGCGGCGATAACGCATAGGGCTCGACCAGCGTATAAGTGGGGCTTTTAACATTGCCCTGATGACCGCGCGCCTGTAGAAAACCGCGACTAAACGTCGTTTTTCCCGCACCGAGGTCGCCATAAAGGTGGATAACACAAGCACCGTCACAGGCTTTCGCCAGCGCCGTACCTAACGAGATCGTTGCTGCCTCATCCGGCAGAAGTAAGACTATTTTTTTCATTCTATCTATTGTTCTAAAAACATAGGTTCTGAAAGCATCGGCTCTGGAAACACCCGCTCGGGATTAACATATCGGAACAGCACAGGCAGTAAATCGGTTGCCAGCATACCTCGGGTGCCGCGTCGCGCTGCCAGCCAATCGGCCGCCGCACCGTGAACGACACACCCTGCACAGGCAGCATCATACAGCGAGAGCTTTTGCGCCAGCAAACCGCCAACGATACCCGACAGCACATCACCCATGCCGCCTGTCGCCATTCCGGGGTTTCCCACATCAGCAATGGCAACCTCGTCTCGCTCGCTGGCAATCACCGTTCCCGTACCTTTCAATACGACAACGCCGCCATAGCGTTTCACCAACTTTGTGGCCGCAAGTAAGCGATCACTTTCAATATCAGAGACGCGGCAATTCAATAAACGTGCCGCCTCACCGGGGTGAGGTGTCAGCACGCGATTCTGCCGCTTATGCGGATTGATTGCCAGCAGGTTAAGCGCATCCGCATCCCATAACATGGGTTTGTTACAATTTTCTGCCAGACGCAGCGCGCTTTTGCCCCATTCATCCTGCCCTAAACCGGGTCCAATCACCACGACATCGGCCCATTCCAGCCCCTGCCGCAGCGTCTCTGTCGTCAATTCTTGCACCATCAGCTCAGGCCGAGCCGTCAGAAACGCCGATTGATACTGTTTGTGAGTAAGTACTCGCACTAAGCCTGCGCCGCTGTGTAACGCCGCATCCGCAGCCATCAATACTGCACCACCTAAGCCGACGTTGCCGCCTACCACCAGCAGCCTGCCGTTATCACCTTTATGTTGTCCGGCTGGACGAGGCGTCAACCACTCGGGAAGTTGCGCCGCAGTCAGCCGCCGTATCGGCGCGGTTTGATCGTCCAGCCACGCCTGTAATCCTAACGAATGATAATGTAATGTTCCGACGTGCTCACGGGCGCGACCGGTCAGTAGTCCCGGTTTCAACGCGATAAACGTCACCGTCTGCGCCGCACAAATCGCAACGCCCGCACAGGTGCCGGTTTCGGCATCTAAACCAGAGGGAATATCCAGTGAAACAATGGGAGCGGGATAGGCATTCGCCTGCGTCATTAACGCAGCATAAGGCGCACGCGGTGCAGCAGAAAGACCGGTTCCCAGTAGACCATCCACAATGAGATCGATCCCATCCGGCCACGGTATATCACCATCCTGCGCACTCACGTCCTGAACATGACCGCCCTCTTCCAGCCAGCGCTGGCGCGCAAGATGAGCATCATCAGGTAGCGACTTATCGCGGGTACAGGCAACAACATCTACCTCTATGCCCGCCGCCAGCGCCAGACTGGCGACCACATATCCATCGCCGCCGTTATTGCCGTGTCCAGCCAGAACCCGCCAACGTCGAGCTGAGGGATAGCATCGGCGAGCCACCTGAAATGCGGCTTCTCCTGCACGCTGCATGAGTTCCCACAGCGAAAGCCCCGACTCGCTGGCCGCTCTGGCTTCTTCACGCCGCACCCACTCGGCGTAAAACACCGAATCAGGCAACTCATCCTCTCGCTTCCGGTCGTGACGCGTCATCATGTGCTCTTAGTTTTCATTACAATGACTTAAAATTAGCAAGCAACCTAAACGACCGCCAGCATTCCGCACATCTCAGCAGGCATCGGCTCTGCGGCGCGAATATGGTAACATCGGCACGTCTTGTTTATTTCTGTGGCCCCATCATGTCATACCCCTACGATCTCAACGAATTAGCACAACACATCAAACAATGGGGACAGGCATTGGGGTTCCAGCAGGTCGGCATCTGCGACACTGATTTGTCCGCAGAAGAACCCCGGCTTCAGGATTGGCTGGATAAGCAATACCACGGGGAAATGGACTGGATGGCACGCCACGGTATGCTGCGGGCGCGTCCGCATGAGCTGCTGCCCGGCACACTGCGCGTCATCAGTGTTCGTATGAATTACCTGCCAGCCAAAGCCGCATTCGCCAGTACCTTAAAAAACCCAGAGCTCGGCTACGTTAGCCGCTATGCGCTCGGTCGTGATTACCACAAGCTGTTACGCCAGCGTCTGAAAAAACTCGGCGACCAGATTCAGGAATACTGCGGTGAATTGAATTTTCGCCCCTTTGTCGATTCCGCTCCCATTATGGAGCGTCCTTTGGCTGCGAAAGCCGGGCTTGGCTGGGTTGGTAAACACTCACTAATTCTGAACAGAGAAGCCGGTTCCTGGTTCTTTCTCGGTGAACTGCTGATCGATTTACCTCTCCCCGTCGATCGCCCACAGGAAGAACAGTGCGGTCGCTGTGTCGCCTGCATGACCACCTGCCCAACTGGCGCGATTGTCGCACCTTATACCGTCGATGCCCGCCGCTGCATTTCCTATCTGACTATCGAATTGGAAGGTCCGATTCCTGAAGAATTTCGCCCGCTAATGGGTAATCGCATCTATGGCTGCGATGACTGTCAGCTGATTTGCCCGTGGAATCGGTTTTCACAACTTACCGACGAGGCGGATTTTAGCCCGCGTGCCGCGCTGCATACGCCAGAGCTGCTGGCACTATTCGGCTGGAATGAAGAGAAATTTCTGCGAATTACGGAAGGGTCGCCGATCCGGCGCATCGGCCATCTCCGCTGGCTACGCAATATTGCCGTCGCACTGGGGAATGCCCCCTATCAGGATAGTATCGTACTGGCGCTGCAAGCCCGTCTGGGTGAAAGCGAACTGTTGGATGAACATATCCACTGGGCAGTTCATCAGCAGTTGGAACGTCGTGCATCACTGGGAATCGACGTCCAATCCACACAGAAAAAACGACTTATTCGTGCAGTAGAGAAAGGATTACCGCGTGATGCGTGAGCCGCTCAAACTATTGTCATCAGTTTGTCGCACGCGCTGTGAATAAATAAAAAAAACCGTTGCCAATCAACTGTCACAAAAAGTACAAGCGATAGTTATGGCGTTTTATAAGTAAAATTTATGAATAGATATCAATAAGATACTCTACAGTATTTTATCAATAACATAGTGTGATTAATAAATAACCAACCAACAGCCTGTGGATAAGTCTGTTAAGAAGAATATGATTTTTTGTATTAACTGATAAAAAATGATGTGGATTGAGGTAACGCTTGTGCTCGAAATAGGATGCTATGTTGACAGTAAAAAACGGGCAGCAGCACAAAGCGGCGAGCATTATGAATTTCTTATTGTCCTTTAGCAAGGGCTGAGATCTACTTTTTACGATCGAAAGAAAAATTTTACGATCAAAAACAAAAATGCGGCGACACTTCTATGAAGCATCGCCGCGCGGAACGTTAAGAGCGTCGTCAGAGAAACAGAAGGATGGCAAATATATCCACCTTCGTCCTCAACAGGCCGACGTTATGCACGGGTTCTGATCAGGTAGTCAAAGGCGCTCAAGGACGCTTTTGCGCCTTCACCCGTCGCGATAATGATCTGCTTGTACGGCACCGTCGTACAGTCGCCGGCAGCAAAGATCCCTTTCACGCTGGTTTCGCACTTAGCATCGATCTCAATTTCACCGATGCGGTTTCTGGCTACCGTACCTTCCAGCCAGTGGGTGTTAGGCAGCAGGCCAATTTGTACAAAGATCCCTTCCAGCGCTAAATCGTGCACCGTATCGGTAAGACGATCTTTGTAGCTCAGCCCCGTCACTTTCTGTCCATCGCCTTTCACTTCCGTGGTTTGCGCATTCAGAATAATGTCAACGTTCGGCAAGCTACGTACTTTCTCCTGCAATACTGAATCCGCTTTCAGCTCCGGCGCAAACTCAAGCAGCGTGACGTGTTTCACCACGCCAGCCAGATCGATAGCCGCTTCGACACCGGAGTTTCCGCCGCCAATCACCGCGACGTGCTTGCCTTTAAACAGCGGACCATCACAGTGCGGACAGTATGTTACGCCGCGTGTACGGTACTGATCTTCGCCGGGTACATTCATGTTCCTCCAGCGCGCGCCGGTCGCAATAATCACACTGCGCGCTTTCAACGTCGCACCGGATACAGTAATCACCTGATGCGGTTTACCCGGTTCGCCGCCAGGAATTAAGGCTTCTGCGCTCTGCGCGTCGATCACGTCGACATCGTAGTCATCAACATGGCTCTTCAGCGCGGTCGCCAGCTTGGCCCCTTCCGTTTTCGGAACGGAAATGTAGTTTTCGATATCAACGGTATCCAGCACCTGACCACCAAAACGCTCACCGACCAAACCGGTGCGGATACCTTTACGCGCCGAATAGACCGCCGCCGCTGCGCCCGCAGGGCCGCTACCGATGATTAACACATCATAGACGTCACGTTGGTTCAGCCTCTCAACCTGTTTAGCGCCCGCACCGGTATCAATTTTCGTCACAATCTCAGCCAGGCTCGTGCGCCCCTGACTGAAGTGTTCGCCGTTCAGGAAAACGGTCGGAACGCCCATGACATTACGGCTTTGAATCTCATCCTGGAACACGCCACCGTCAATCGCGGTATGGGTAATATTTGGATTCAAGACCGCCATTAAATTCAGCGCCTGCACCACGTCCGGGCAGTTGTGGCAGGACAGTGAGTAATACGTTTCAAAGTGGAATGAACCGTCAAGATGGCGGATTTGATCGAGTAATTCTTTCGCTTCTTTCGACGGATGACCGCCCACCTGCAATAACGCCAAAATCAGGGAGGTAAATTCGTGTCCCATTGGCGCACCGGCAAAACGTGGGCCACTTTGGGAATCTGGATTGGTAATCAGGAATGAAGGCTTACGTACTGCCAAATCATTCTTTTCAATAAAACTTACCCGATCGGACAGCTCAGCAATCTCAGCCAGCAGGGTTCTGACTTCAGCAGATTTAGCTGAGTCATCCAGAGTCGCAATCAACTCAACAGGTTTGGTTAATTTTTCCAGATAGGCTTTCAACTGGACTTTCATCGTATTGTCGAGCATTGGTCGTCCTTAATTAGGCAAGGTGGTACAAAAGCAAAATCGTGCGGGGGTGCTGGCCCAAAAAAGCCGGGCCAGAAAAATCGGGTGCAATGCACCCGACAAAACAGTCATATTTTCCGAGGTGTCAGCTTAGATTTTGCCAACCAGATCCAGAGACGGTGCCAGCGTAGCCTCGCCTTCTTTCCACTTGGCTGGGCACACTTCGCCTGGGTGAGAAGCCACGTACTGCGCCGCTTTCACTTTACGCAGCAGGTCAGAAGCATCGCGGCCAATACCTTCTGCCGTGATTTCTACCGCCTGGATGATGCCCTGTGGGTCAACGATGAACGTACCGCGATCGGCCAGACCTTCTGCTTCGCGCATGTTTTCAAAGTTACGCGTCAGTTGGCCCGTTGGGTCACCGATCATGGTGTATTTGATTTTGCCGATGGTTTCAGAGCTGCTGTGCCACGCTTTGTGCGTGAAGTGGGTGTCGGTGGAAACCGAGTAAATTTCCACGCCACGCTGTTGGAATTCGTCGTAGTGGTCAGCGACATCACCCAGTTCGGTCGGGCAGACAAACGTAAAGTCAGCCGGATAGAAGAAGAACACGCTCCATTTGCCTTCGATGTTCTTCTCCGTCACCTCAATGAATTGACCGTCTTTGAAAGCCATGTTTTTGAATGGTTTAACTTGGGTATTGATTACTGACATCACTTTATCCTCATGTGTTTTCGCATGTGGCTAAAGTACAGAAACGTGATCGCTATCACCAATCCGTTGTCTTTATCGAATCAATAAGTAATACCTAACGTAGGGTGGAATCAGGGATACGTAATCTCCATATTCTGGTCACCGATCCTAACCGTCTTAAAGCGTGGCGTAACCGCTTCAACCTTGCCGTCCTTCACCTGCTCGACCAGTTTTTCCGTACCTATCGCGCCATACATACTGGCCGCAATCTGCCACTGCCCCTGTTCATCACGGGCGAGGATCTTGCCACCGCCACCCCAGCCGACCCGGGGGAAAATGAGCACTTCGTTATGGCCATCGCCAGTCAAATCAATCGCAAAGAGCAGGCAAGCGATTTCTCTGCACCTATTGCCTAAATTATCGCCCTGCAACATGCTTTCGACCCCGTCCTCCAGCGGTCCCACCCATTCGACCTGAACGGGGCGGACTTGTGCGGGACGTCCCTGCAACCGATCGCGCAGCGCCTGACGCCCTGTCTCATCCAGTATCCGGTCTTGCTTCAATTCTTCAGCCAGCCAGGTAAACTGCTGCCTGCCCGCCGCCCCTAACTCATCGCGCAGCGCCCACAGGTCAAATTCATCGACCGGCGTTTTCCCGCTAAGCAGACGCTGAACCTGATTTCTCGCACTAAACGCTTCTGGGTTTAACACCGGCGTATGCAGCAATACCATCAGAACGCAGGTGACAGCAGCAAGCAGCGGATTGCTCGTGCGTAAATTCCCCAACCAAACACCAGAGCGGCGGATGACGGCCCATACCATCGCCAGGCTATAAAGCATCGCGATCGCCACGACGAAGATCGACTGAAAACGGAAAGGCGTCAGGCCATACTGTTCGATACGCAGCCAGCTGGAATAGCCCGCTAATCCAACCAAAATCGGCAAGCACATCACACTGGCGCTAACGAGCCCGCGTAACACCGCCGGGTAAGCGCGGCCTTCGTTATCATCCTGGGACGTGCAGTTAATCAAAAAGAGGTTTACGCCCATCAGGCATAACAGAATGACGGTGGAACGGCCGGTATTCCATATCGGTTCCAGACCGCTAAAAGGCAGCGTCAAGGTGAAAACCACCGTAATCAGTGCGCTAAATGGCAGCAGGAAACGACAAGCCGATAGCAGAATCCCGCGCAGCAACCCGACTACGGTTTCTTTGGTCATGCCGATATATATGCCGAGAGAAAACACCACCGGCAAAAGCAGCATATAGAATCGGTAATGACTAAATACTTTACTTACCTGCCGGAATCCCAACATGTTGAACAGCATGCCGCACAGCACGAGCAGCAACACAACGACCAGAACGAGTAGCCAGGCCAACAGCACAGTAAAAATATTGATCCAGGCGTGTTTACAAAGTGCGTCATAGGACGGCCATCGCCCTTCACGGTCTGGCCAGCTGCAAATGAAAGTACAGCAGATATAACCGAGGAGGATGCCACACAGCACCCAGGAATCCAGCAGCCGAAATAGTCCATTTTCGAAGAGGACCCAGCCGCTGATGGCGGTCATCAGCACGGTCAACACGCCAGCCAACAGCCACGTCTTTTTCACAAAGAGAGTGCGTTCCAGCAATTGCAGACTGATGCCGCCAACCACCGCCATCGTTATGAGCATTCCCTGAAGAGCGCCCTCTTTCATTTCCAGCGCCGCGACAAGGAGCAGCCCCTGAAGCAAGCCAATAGCCAGATAAAACCTTAACGATGGGGAATGGGCGGACATGGCAAATCCTTTTATCGAAAATAAACGTGGGTATATCCGGGTCGGCGGAGTCAATATGCCAGCAATAAATATCATGGCGTATTGCAACGTAGCGACTATGTTATTCCATGGGTGGAAAAAGTGGCTATTACGACAGGACTACGACGGACAGTTTTACCACAAATTGAAAATAGAATTGATGCAGAATAAGGATTTTATGCGGCGATAAGAGCCAGAAATCAGAGTAAAGAAGAGAGTTAGAGATAAAGAATTCGGTCACGTATTCAACTCGGTGATCGTCAGGTAGAATGTTCATCTGTTTTCCTAAATATTTAGAAGAAGAGCCTGATGGCAACGGTTGAGGTAAAATGCCCGTTTTGTGAGCAAACAGACCCGGTTAAAAAACATGGACTGGGAAGCACCGGTCATCAGCGCTTCCGCTGTCAGACCTGTTGTCGAAGTTTTCA